>NZ_JBFAXR010000005.1:0-150880 GCF_040680895.1 Streptomyces sp. NPDC051940
GTCCCAGGCGCCGGCGTCAGGCAAGACACACCGCAACGGGTGGTGTGTGGGTGGGGGCAACCCCGCGCCGAAGGCGCGGGCGGCGCCGGCCCCGGGCCGGCAACCGCCCACCCCGCGACCGCCAACAAACGCCACCCGTCCCCGAGTTACCACTTTGTCCCATTCACCGGAGGTGACATGTACCCGTAATATCCGGAGCGCGCGGCGAGGAACCCCCGCCGCGCCCCCGTTCCCGCGAGGAGACCCATGCGCACTCTCGCCCGAATGACCCCCCTCCTGCGCAAGCGCCTGATCGGCGCGGCAGCCCTGGCCGCCACCCTGGCCCTGGCCCCGCTCAGCGCACCCGGCGGCGCGAACGCCGCCCACGCCACCACCACGGACGCGACCGACTGCGTCGACACCGCCCCGCTCGCCCGCAAGGCCTCGGGCGCCGACGCCCACGAGCCCAACGAGGTCACCGAGGCCAAGGCCGCCGCCCTGGACAAGGACCTGGCGAAGCGGCTCGCCGACCTGCGGCGCCAGGGCGGCGGCGGCACCCTCGCCGCCACCACCATCCCCGTCTACTTCCATGTCATCCACGACGGCGCGAACGGCAACCTCTCCTCGTCCGCCGTCAACGCCCAGATGTCCGTGCTGAACGCCGCCTACGCCGGCCAGGGCACCGGCAACGTCGACTCCGGCTTCCAGTTCTCCCTCGCCGGCACCGACTACACCGACAACGCCTCCTGGTACAACCTCGCCTCCGGCTCCACGGCCGAGAAGCAGATGAAGGCGGCGCTGCGCCAGGGCGGAGCGAACGCGCTCAACGTCTACACCGCCAACCTCGGCGGCGGCCTGCTCGGCTGGGCGACCTTCCCCAGCTCGTACGCCTCCAACCCGAGCAACGACGGCGTCGTCATCCTCGACGAGTCGCTGCCCGGCGGCTCGGCCACGAACTACGACGAGGGCGACACCGCCACCCACGAGGTCGGCCACTGGCTGGGCCTCTACCACACCTTCCAGGGCGGCTGTAACGGCAACGGCGACTACGTGGCCGACACCCCGGCCGAGAAGAGCCCCGCGTACCAGTGCCCGACCGGGCGCGACTCCTGCGTGAGGCAGGCGGGCGTGGACCCCATCCACAACTTCATGGACTACACGTACGACTCGTGCATGTACCAGTTCACCGCGGGCCAGGTGCAGCGCATGCAGGACAGCTGGCTGGCGTACCGGGCGTAACAGGAAACCCGCCCAACGGACCGGACCAACCGCTCAACCCGGGTAGTCCGACAACCGGTTGGCCGTGTTGACCGCCCGCAGCACCGCCGCCGCCTTGTTGCGGCACTCCGCGTCCTCCGCGGCGGGGTCGGAGTCGGCGACGACTCCGGCCCCGGCCTGGACGTACGCCGTGCCGTCGCGCAGCAGCGCGGTGCGGATCGCGATCGCGGTGTCCGCGTCGCCCGCGAAGTCGAGATAGCCGACGCAACCGCCGTACAGGCCACGCCGCGTGGGCTCCAGTTCCTCGATGATCTGCATCGCGCGCGGCTTCGGCGCGCCGGAGAGCGTGCCGGCCGGGAAGCAGGCGGTGAGGACGTCGAACGCGGTGCGGTCGGAGCGGACCGTGCCGGTGACCGTCGAGACGATGTGCATCACGTGGCTGTAGCGCTCGATCGACATGAAGTCGACGACCTCGACCGAGCCGGGCTCGCAGACGCGACCCAGGTCGTTGCGGCCGAGGTCCACGAGCATCAGGTGCTCGGCCCGCTCCTTCTCGTCCCGGATGAGCTCCTCCGCCAGCGCCGCGTCCTGCTGCGGCGTCGCCCCGCGCGGGCGCGTACCGGCGATCGGGTGCACCATCGCGTGCCCGTCCTCGACCTTGACCAGGGCCTCGGGGCTGGAGCCGACGACGTCGAAGTCCTCAAAGCGGAAGAGGTACATGTACGGAGACGGGTTCGTCGCCCGCAGGACGCGGTAGACGTCCAGCGCGCTCGCCGAGCACGGCGTCTCGAAGCGCTGCGACGGTACGACCTGGAACGCCTCCCCGGCGCGGATGCGCTCCTTGATGTCCTCGACCGCGTCCTGGTAGTCGGGGCCGCCCCACAGCGCCTTGTACTCGGGGAGTTCGGACGGCGGCAGCGGGACCGCGCCGGCCGCGACCGGGCGGGCCAGGTCCGCCTCCATCGCGTCGAGGCGGGCGACGGCGTCCGCGTACGCCTCGTCGACGCCGGTGTCGAGGTCGTTGTGGTTGATGGCGTTGGCGATGAGCAGGACGCTGCCGTCCCAGTGGTCGAGGACGGCGAGGTCGGAGGTGAGCAGCATGGTCAGCTCGGGCAGGCGCAGGTCGTCGGCGGCGCTGTCGCCGACGCGCTCCAGCCGGCGGACGATGTCGTAGCCGAGGTAGCCCGTCATACCGCCGGTGAAGGGCGGCAGTCCGGCGTCCTTGTGGTGCAGGTCGCGCGGCGTGTGCAGGGCGCCCACCGTGGCGCGCAGTGCCTCGAGCGGATCCCCGTCCACGGGGACGCCGACCGGCGGGGTGCCCAGCCAGTGCGCCCGGCCGTCCCGCACGGTGAGCGTGGCGGCGCTGCGCACGCCGACGAAGGAGTAGCGGGACCAGGTGCGTCCGTTCTCGGCCGACTCCAGGAGGAACGTCCCCGCGCGCTCGGCGGCGAGCTTCCGGTACAGCCCCACGGGCGTGTCCCCGTCGGCGAGCAGCCGCCGTACGACGGGAATGACCCGCCGGTCCTTGGCAAGCGTCCGGAACGTCTCGAGGTCGGGAGTCGTCATGGCCCGACTTTAGCGGGCCTCCCGACGGCCGCCCGCCACGCCGGCAGCGTCAGCCCAGCGCCAGCTCGCGCGAGTCGAAGCACGTCCGCGTGCCCGTGTGGCAGGCCGCCCCGACCTGGTCGACCTTCACGAGCACCGTGTCGCCGTCGCAGTCCAGCGCGACGGACTTGACGTGCTGCACGTGCCCCGAGGTGTCGCCCTTGACCCAGTACTCGCCGCGGGAGCGGCTCCAGTACGTCGCCCGGCCCGTGGTGAGCGTGCGGTGCAGGGCCTCGTCGTCCATCCAGGCCATCATCAGCACCTCGCCGGTGTCGTACTGCTGGGCGACGGCCGCGACGAGCCCGTCCGCTGTGCGCTTCAGGCGCGCGGCGACGGCCGGGTCGAGGGCGGAGGAGGTCGGGGGCGCGGAGGAGGGCGAAGGCTGGGCGCTGGACATACGCACATTCTGCCAACGAAAGAGCGATACCCGGAAACCCCGGAAACACCACCCGCCCGTTGGGGCATGCTTCGGCCATGCCTCACCCACCGTCCAGCGAACCTCACCCTCCGCAACCGGCCCCCGAGGAGCGCCCCGGATCAGGCGGACCGTTTCCTCCCGTACGGGAGGGCGGCCCCGGGGCGCGGATCGCCGCCGCCTCGGCCGTCGGCGTGCTGCTGCTCGCGGCCATAGCGCTAAGCGTCGGCCTGCTGAAGGACTCCGGCCCGGGCGACGCGGCGGCCGACGA
The DNA here is from genome assembly GCF_040680895.1 of Streptomyces sp. NPDC051940. Lineage (NCBI taxonomy): Bacteria > Bacillati > Actinomycetota > Actinomycetes > Kitasatosporales > Streptomycetaceae > Streptomyces > Streptomyces sp. NPDC051940. Next base: position 3,489 of record NZ_JBFAXR010000005.1, read on the forward strand.
CCGCTCCGCCGCCGCGCCGTCGGCGCCCGTACGCACCGCGGAGGGGTCCGCGGCGACCGCCCGGCGGGCCGCCTCCACCGGCTTCGCGCACGTGGTCCTCTCCCCCGGTGCCTGCTTCGACCACCCGCTGCTCGACAAGACCGTCGCCGAGGTGGAGGAGCGCCCGTGCGACGCGCCGCACGACGGCGAGGTCATCGCCAACCACACCCTCACCGCGGAGTTCGCCACCCGGCGCGAACTGCGGGACCGGGTGATGCGGCTGTGCAAGGCCGACGCGGACAGGCGGATCCGGACCGTGCCGCCGGACGGCACGTACTACTACTTCTACGCCCTGTACCCGGACCTCGACGCCTACCGCTACCAGAACCAGGACACCGTCTCCTGCGCCCTGACCCTGGGCACCGAACCGGGAGCGGAGAAGCTCACCGCTCCGCTCGGCACGGCCCGCTGACAAGAAGCGCACCGCTCACCACGGCGGCACCCCCTGACCCATGCGCGGAGCCCGTACGCTGGCCGCATGACCACTCACGCGAAGCGCGAACGCCTGTTGCTGGCCGAACTGCTGGAAGCCGCGGGGCCCGACGCCCCGACCCTCTGCGAGGGCTGGACGACCCGGGACCTGGCCGCCCACGTGGTCGTCCGCGAGCGGCGCGGCGAGGCGGCGGGGATACTGGTCAAGGCGCTGGCCCCGCGGCTGGAGAGGGTGCAGCAGGAGTACGCGGCCAAGCCGTACGAGGAGTTGCTCCAGCTCATCCGCACCGGCCCGCCCCGTTTCTCGCCGTTCGCGCTGAAGCAGCTCGACGAGGCGTCGAACACCGTGGAGTTCTTCGTCCACTCCGAGGACATCCGCCGCGCCCAGCCGGACTCCGCGCCGCGGGACGTCGACCCGGTGCTGTCGGAGGCGCTGTGGAAGCGCCTGGAGCGCGGCGCCCGGCTGATGGGCCGCCGGTCGCCGGTGGGGCTGGTGCTGCGCCGCCCGGACGGGCAGACGGCGGTGGCCCACCGCGGCACCCCCGTGGTGACGGTGACGGGCGAGCCGGCCGAGCTGGTGCTGTTCGCGTACGGGCGGCAGCACGCGGCCCAGGTGGAGGCGGAGGGCGACAAGGACGCGGTGGCGAAGCTCTACGCGGCCTCACTGGGCGTCTGACGGCTCACGCCCCGCCCCGCGCCCGACCGATCGCCTACGACGCCCCGCCACCCGCCCGGCCCGCGGCCACCAGCGGCGCACCGGCCCCCCGCCCGCCCTTCACCTGTGCCGGGCGCGGCAGTTCGGCGCGCCGCACCGACGCCGACGACAGCCCCGCCATCGCGCCCAGCGCGCTGAACACCGCCCCCGCGACGAACACCGGCCCGACCCCCCACACCCCCACGGCGGCGCCGAACACCGGCAGGCTGAGCGGGGCCAGCCCGACCCCCGTGAGGCTCATCGCCGAGGTGACCCGGCCGAGGTACGCGGGCTCGGCGGCGGTCTGGATCAGCGCGATGGCCAGCCCGCCGCACATCCCGCAGAGCAGCCCGGACGCCAGGGACATCCCGGCGGCCGCGGGCAGCGAGGGCATGAAGGCGACGGCGGCCACGGACGCCGAGGACAGCACCAGCATCACGTTCTGTACGAGCCCGGCGCGCGGCACGCGCCCCTTCACCGCCAGCAGGGCGGCGCACACGGCCTGTCCGAGACCGAACGCGCCCACGATCCAGCCGTAGCCGGACGGCCCCCAGCCCCGGTCGTCGTTGAGCAGGATCAGGCCGACGCTGAGCAGGCCGTTGGTCCCCAGTTCGCTCATCGCGCCGGAGATCATCAGCGGGCCGATGACCCGGTGCCGGCGTATGTAGCGCAGCCCGTCGACGAGTTCGCCCCAAGCGCTCCCGGTACCCGCCGGCCCGGCGTCGTCCGCCGGCAGCTCCCGTATCCGCAGGGACGTCAGCAGCGGCACGGACAGCGCGAACAGCACCCCGGCGACGGCCATCGCCGCGGACGCCCCGCCGTGCACCATCGCCATCCCGCCCAGCGGCGGCCCGACGACGTAACCCAGCCGGATGACGAGCACCCGCAGCCCCTGGATCCGGGCTATCTGGTCCGGCGCGGCCAGGCGCGGTGGCAGTGCGCCCACCGCCGGCATGAACAGGGCGTCCACGACGCCGAACACGACCGCGCCGGCCACCAGCAGCCACAGCCCCGGCGAGGTCAGCCACAGCGCCGCGGCGACGCCGAGCACCACCGCGGCCCGTACGGCGTCGCTGCCGATCACCACGCGCCGCGGCCCGAACCGGTCCGCGACGACGCCCCCGCCGAGCATCAGCAGCGCGCGCGGCACGGCCCCGGCCGCCATCACCAGGCCCACTTCGGCCGGCCCGCCCACCTCCTTCGCCGCGAATCCGTAGGCGACCATGCAGACGGTGTCGCCGATGAGCGAGACGGCGTACGACGCCAGCCACCGCAGCACGTTGGCGTCCCGGTAGGCGGGTATGTCCTTGCCGTGCATGGGTGATCCCCCTCAGGGCCGGAACGGGTAGCCGTACATCTGCAGTTCGACGTGCTCGCGGCCCTCGGTCGCACCGGCTTCGTCCGCCGCGCGGCTGCGGGCGGCCCAGCGCTCGGCGAACTCGGCCGCCTCGTCGGCCATCTCCTGCAGCTCGGCGGGTGTCAGCCGGAAGATGCGGCCCGTACCGAAGGCGGCGGTGGCCCACTCGCGGGGCCAGGCCGGCTGCTCGCCGATGTACCGCATCAGGTTCTGCATACGGGCGGAGGCCACCTGGTGGCTGGTGCCGATGTAGGCGGCGACGCCCTCCGGGTCGTCCGCGAAGTCCGCCCAGTGCATGTCGTAGCGGTCCGCGCTGTGCCGCCACCACCGCTCGCGGCCGTCGGCGCCCTGCCGCGGCGCCTCCTCGATGTAGCCGTACTCGGCGAGCTTGCGCAGGTGGTAACTGACCAGCGAGACGGGCTCGTCGACCTGCTCCGCGAGCTGGGTGGCGGTGGCCGTGCCGGCCGCGACCAGCGCCCGGTCGAGCCGGATGCGCAGCGGATGGCCGAACGCCTTGAGCGCCGCTACGTCGGTGATCTTCTTGGCTGCCATGCCCTTCACCGTAGATACAAAAGAAAAACTGCGCAATAGTTTTTGCGCAACAAATCTTTTGCATCAGTGCAACGGCGAGGCCCGGGGCCATTGCGCCCCGGGCCTCCCCGTGTTCGGGTGGCGTACGCCGCCTAGACGTCCACCCCGTACCCGCGCAGCCAGGCGACCGGGTCGATCGCCGTGCCCCACTCCGGGGTCGTCCGCACCTCGAAGTGCAGGTGCGGGCCGGTGACGTTGCCGGTGGCGCCCGACAGGGCTATCCGGTCGCCCGCGTCGACGGTCTGCCCGACGGAGACGTCTATCTGGGAGAGGTGGGCGTACATCGAGTAGTCGCCGTCGGCGTGCTCGATCATCACCTCGTAGCCGAACGAGCCGTCCCAGCCGGCCTTGACGACCTTGCCGTCGACGGCGGCCTTGACGGTCGTGCCCACCGGCACCGACCAGTCCTGGCCGGTGTGGACGCCGGTGGACCAGTTGGAGCCGGACGCCTCGTAGCCGGCGGTGGGGGTGCCGCCGCTGACCGGCATGACGGCGGAGGGCTCGGTGGAGACCTGTGTGGTGGTCGTGGTCTGGGTGGAGGTCCCGGAGTCCGCCGAGGCGGTGTCGAGCGTGAGCTCCTCACCGGGGCTGATCAGGTTCGGGTCGTCGCCGATGACGGACTTGTTGGCCTCGTACAGGGCGGTCCAGCCGCCCTCCACGTCCTGCTCCATCGCGATGGTGGAGAGCGTGTCGCCGGACTGGACGGTGTACGTCGACTCCTCCGCGAACGCGGAGGTGGCGGTGGCCCCGATGACCGGCAGGGCGAGCGTGGCCCCGGCGGCGGAGGCTCGGGTGGCGATGCGGCGCGTGGCACTCGGGGCGCGGCGGCCGCGGTGACGGCCGGCGTTGGCGGAGGGCGTCGCGGGGGACGACGGCATCAAAGGTGTTCTCCTCTCCGGACGCCTGCGAGGTGAGCTGTCGGGTTCGGGTCGGAGTTCGCCCCGGCCGCGCTCGCGCGGCTTCACCCCAAGCCGCTTGGACGCAGCGGCAAGAGCCCGTTGGACGGACCCTCCCCCAAGCTCTTCGAGCAGGGGGTGCCCCCAGTCCCCCGCTCCCGCCCGGTGGCCGACGAGGCGGCCCGGTTTCGTCCCGCAAGGTCGCCGGGGGCGGGATTCGGCGGTCCGGCGATGCGGTGTTCGCGTCTCGAACGTCCGCAACGCTAGGGCGATCACGGATCGGAATTCAAGCTCATCAGACCAGCTGACCTTTTAATTCACCGGCGAACCCGGCAGGTTGCCGGTGAATTCCCCGCCCCGCTGAGACAAGATCCTATTTGTCACCAAAGTATTGACATCGACTTGGAATGCCAGAAGAATCCGCGCCCGAAGTCTCCTTGGCGGCCTCCCGGGGGAGCAGACCCGCACCGGCCGCTCGCTTGGCCCAGCGTCCGGCCCGGGCGCTGACTGTTTCCGCACGCGCTAAGGAGCAAGACAGATGACACCACCGTCCGCACGTTCCTGGAAGGCCTCGCGCCGGCAGGCTCTGGCCGGCATGGCCGGAGCAGCCGTGGCCCTGGGTGCAGCGAAACTGCCCGCCGCGTCCGCCGCGTCCCTGCGGGACAAGGCCCGCGCGCTGGCCCGCCGGATGACCCTCGAGCAGAAGATCGGCCAGCTGTTCGTGGTGGAGGTGGCCGGCCGGGACGCGTACGACGTGACGGACGCGGCCAAGGCGGTCAACCGCGGCCGCTACGGCGTCGACACCCCGGCCGAGGTGGTCCGCAAGTACCAGCCGGGCGGCGTCATCTACTTCTCGGCCCGCTCCGACGACAACCTCGGCGACCCGGCGCAGATCGCCCGGCTCTCCAACGGTCTGCAGGAGGTGGCGCTGGGCCTGCCGAACGGCACCCCGCTGAACATCTCCACCGACCAGGAGGGCGGCCTCGTCTTCCGGATGCCCACGCCGCCCACGACGGAGCAGCCCGGCAACATGGCGCTGGGCGCCACCTGGTCACCGGGCGACGCCTTCCGCTCGTACCAGATCATCGGCGAGGAGCTGAAGTCGGTCGGCATCAACGCCAACTACGGCCCGGTGGCGGACGTCAACGTCAACCCCGCCAACCCGGTCATCGGCATCCGCTCCTTCGGCGCCCAGCCCGAGGTCGTCGCCCAGTACGTCACGGCCGCCGTGCGCGGTCTGCACCGGGGCGGGGTGGCGGCCACCGCCAAGCACTTCCCCGGGCACGGCGACACCGACACCGACAGCCACTTCGGGCTGCCGCGGATCCCGCACACCCGCGAGCAGATGGACACGATCGACCTGCCGCCGTTCCGGGCGGCGATCGAGGCCGGGATCGAGACCATCATGACGGCACACGTCGTCGTGCCCTCACTGGACGCGAGCGGCGCGCCGGCGACCATGTCGCACCCGATCCTGACCGGGCTGCTCCGCGACGAACTGGGCTTCGAGGGGCTCGTCGTCACGGACGCCCTCGACATGCAGGGCGCCAGCGGCACCTACCCGCCGGACGTGGCCGCGGTGACGGCCCTCAAGGCCGGCGCGGACGTGCTGGTCCTCTCCCCCAACATGGACCTGGCGCACGGTGCGGTGCTGGCCGCCGTGAACTCGGGCGACATCCCGATGTCGCGGGTGGAGGAGTCCGTCGTCCGGGTGCTCACGCACAAGCTGCAGCGCGGCCTGTACGACGACGTCTTCGTCAGCCAGAAGCGGGCCGTACAGGTCGTGGGCAACGCGGAGTTCCTGGCCGACGCCCGGGAGATCACCAGCCGCTCCACGACCCTGATCAAGAACGAGGGCGGCGCGCTGCCGCTGGCACCGGGAGCCCGCAAGGTGCTGGTGACCGGCTGGGGGCCGACGCAGACGGCCCGGATCGGCAACTCCTTCACCTCCCGCGGGCACACGGTGACGGTGCGCGAGACCGGGGGAATGCCGTCGGCGACCGCGATCTCCGGGGCCGTTGCGGCGGCCGCCGGCGCGGACCTGGTCGTGGTGTCGTCGTTCCTCGCCATCGCCAACACCGCCACCGGCGACAAGGGCGCCGCCCAGGTGGCGCTCGTCAACGCGCTGCTGGCGACGGGCAAGCAGGTCGTGGTGATCGGCGTGCGCAACCCGTACGACATCAACCGCTACCCGGGCGCGCCGCTGTACCTCACGACGCTCGGGTACAACGTCACCAACATCGACTGCGGCGTCCAGGTCATCCTCGGCGAGCTGAACCCGAGCGGCCGGCTGCCGGTGGCGATCCCCGACCTGGCGAACCCGGGCACGGACCTGTACGGGATCGGGCACGGGCTGGAGTTCTGACGGTACGAGGGACGCTCGCGGGGCCGGTCGTGCTGACCGGCCCCGCGAGCGGGCGGGTTTCCGTGATTGACTCGATGTCATGAGCAACGAAACTCCCTGGACCATAGCGGTGCTCGGCCCCGGCGGCGTGGGCGGTCTGCTGGCCGCCCTGCTCGCGCGGGCCGGGCACCGTGTCGTGTGCCTGGCCGGCGAGGAGACCGCGCGGACGCTGCGGGAGGGCGGGATCTCCGTCCGCAGCGGGCAGTTCGGCGACTTCTCCGTCCCGGTCGAGGCCGATACCCAGCTGCGTGAGCCGGTCGACGCATGCGTCATCGCCGTGAAGGCGACCGCGATGCCGCAGGCCCTGGACCGGGTGCCGCCCGCGGCGCTCGGGGACGGTCTGGTGCTGCCGCTGCTGAACGGCGTCGACCATATGCCGCTCCTGCGCTCGCACTACTCGCCCGGGCAGGTCGTGGCCGGGGCGATCCGGGTGGAGTCGACGCGGACGGCGCCCGGCGTGATCGAGCAGGGCTCGCCGTTCGCGGACGTGGACCTGGCGAGCGACACCGCTCCGGCGAAGCGGGTGGAGGCGCTGGCAGCGGTGCTGCGGGACGCGGGGCCGGGCGTGTCCGGGCCCGGCGACGAACAGCGCATCCTGTGGACGAAGATGGCGTTCCTCGCCCCCATGGCCCTGTCCACCACGCGCTACCGGGCCCCGGTCGGCGTCGTACGCACCGAGCACCGGGCGGACCTGCTGGCGCTGCTCGCGGAGACGACGGCGGTGGCGGCGTCCCTCGGCGTCACCGTGGACGCGGACCGGGTGCGCGCGCTGTACGACTCGTTCCCGGAGCCGACCAAGTCGTCGATGCTGCGCGACGCGGAGGCGGGCCGCCCGCTGGAGCTGGACGCGATCGGCGGCGCCCTGCTGCGCGCGGCCGAGCGCGGCGGGGTCGCGACGCCGACGGCGGCGCGGCTGGTGGCGGAGATCGCGGCGGGCTGATCCGCCGCCCGGGGTCCACCGACCGGTGGACCCCGGGTTCAACCGGCCGCTGGAGACGGGTTCAACTGGCCGGTGCTGTCGCCGGACACACCCCTGCGACCAGCATGAATGCCATGACGAACCCCACTGTTCAGATGGCGCGCTGGAGCGCGCACCACCCCTGGCGGGCGATCGCCGGCTGGTTCCTGTTCGTGGCCCTGTGCCTCGGCGTCGGGGCCGCCGTCGGCGGGAATCCCGCCACCGGGAAGGACTTCGGCGTCGGCGAGGCCGGCCGCGCGGAGTCGATGGCCCTGGACGGCGGCCTGCAGCAGCGGCCGACCGAGCACGTCCTGATCACCGATCCGGACGGCGCCCTGGACCGTACCGAGGCGCAGGCCGCCGCGCGGGACGTGGCCGCCCGGATGGAGCGGCTGCCCGAGGTACGGTCGGTCGCCTCGCCCGTCGAGGCCGAGGGGGCCGTACGGGTCACCGTGGTCCTGAAGGGCGCCGAACTCGACGGCAAGAAGCACGTGGAGCCGCTGCGGGCGCAGACGGCCGAGGTGCAGCAGGCGTATCCGGGGCTGCGGGTCGAGGAGACCGGCGGACCGTCCGTCAGCAAGGGCGTGGAGAAGCTGCGCGGCGAGGACCTCTCCCGGACGGAGATGATCGCGCTGCCGGTCACGCTGCTCACGCTGCTGGTCGTCTTCCGTTCGGCGTCGATGGCACTGGTGCCGCTGCTGCTCGCGCTGTCGTCGATCGCCGCGAGCATCGGCCTGTCGATGGTCGCCTCGCACGTCTTCCCCGACGCCGGGGTGGGCGCCAACATCATCCTGCTGGTGGGCCTGGCGGTCGGCGTCGACTACACGCTCTTCTACCTCAAACGCGAGCGGGAGGAGCGGGCGAACGGCCGGCTGGACGCCCGTATGCGAGTGGAGCTGGCCGCCGCGACCTCCGGGCGTGCGGTCGTGGTCTCCGGGGTGGCGGTCGCGGCCTCCAGCGCCACGCTCTATCTGGTGGACGACGTGATCTTCTCGTCCATCGCGACGGCCGCGGTGCTGGTCACCATGGTCGCCGTGGTGAGCTCGCTGACCGTGCTCCCGGCGCTGCTCGCGAAGCTCGGCGCCCGTGCGGAGCGCCGTGAGCGGCGGCGGGCGGCCCGTAACAAGCCGCAGGCCGCGGGCTCGTCCCGTAACAGGCCGCACGCCGCCGGCCCCGGCCGCCTGACCCGCGCGGTGCTCGAGGCCACCCGCCGCCGCCCCGCCGCGACGCTGGCGCTCGCGACCGCCGTGCTGCTGGCGCTGGCCGCGCCGCTGCTGGGGCTGAAGCTCACCGACATGGGCCGCGAGACGCACCCCCGCGCCATCCCGGCGATGCAGACGTACGACCGGCTCAACGCGGCGTTCCCGGAACTGAAGTCGATGCACCAGGTCGTCGTCCGCTCCACCCCCGACCGCGCGCCGCAGGTCCGCGCCGCCCTTCAGGAGCTGGCCGAACGGGCCGCCGACGACCCGGCGATCACCGGCACGCCCGAGCTGCGCACCTCCCCCGACGGCCGGATCAGCCTGCTGGAGCTGCGCGTCCCGCACTACGGCAGCGACAAGGCGGCCACGGACTCCCTGGACCGGCTGCGCGACGACTACGTCCCCGCCACGGTCGGCGGGGTGGCGGGCGCGGACGCCGCCGTCACCGGAGACGTCGCCCGGTACGCGGACTACCCGGAGCACCAGAAGGAAAAGCTGCCGCTGGTCGTCGCCACCCTGCTGCTGGTCACGTTCGGGATGACGGTGTGGGCGTTCCGCTCCGTGGTCCTCGCGGGTGTCGGCGTCGTACTGAACCTCCTCTCCGCCGCCGCGTCCCTGGGTGTGCTGGTGGCGGTGTTCCAGCACGAATGGGCCGAGGGGCTGCTGGACTTCACCTCCACCGGCTCGATCGGCTCGCGGGTGCCGCTGTTCCTGTTCGTGATCCTCTTCGGCCTGTCGATGGACTACCAGATCTTCGTGGTCAGCCGGATCCAGGAGGCCGTCCGCTCCGGGGTGCCCACGCGGCAGGCGGTGCTCGACGGGATCGGCTCGTCGGCGGGCGTCGTGACCAGTGCGGCGTTCGTGATGGTGACGGTGTTCGCCAGCTTCGTACCGCTGCACATCATGGAGATGAAGCAGATCGGCTTCAGCCTGGCGGTGGCGGTCCTGCTGGACGCCTTCCTCATCCGGGTGCTGCTCCTGCCGGCTCTGCTGCTGCTGCTCGGCGAGCGGACCTGGTGGCCGGGGCGCAACGCCCGCCCCGTGTCGCGCGATGAGGCTCCGGTCGTCCGTGAACCGCAGATCGTACGCTGATCACATGTTGCAACGACCTCAGCGCGGCGACCCGTTCTGGATCTGGCTGCTGCACTCCTGGGATCTGCTGGCCTGGGCGGTGATCGGCCTGCTGGCCCTGATCACCGTCCTGGGCGGCACCCCGGGACCGCAGAAGTACGGGTCGCTCGCGCTGATGGCCGTGCTCGCCGCCGCCAACGCGGCGGTACGGCGCTGGGGCCGCAGACGGCCGCTGGGCGGGTACGCGTATCTGGCCCTGCTGGTGCCGGTGCTGGGCGCGCTGGCGTATCTGCGGGACGGGTACGGCGTGCTCTACACGGTCACGCTGGTGCAGTTCGTGATCTACGTCGACAGTCTGCGCGGTGCGCTCACCGCCAGCGCGCTCGGGGCCGTCGCCATCACGGCCGGCGGCGTGCTGCGCGAGGGCTGGGACACGGACACGCTCACCAAGAACACCATCTCCTCCCTCGGGGTGTACGCCGTGAGCGTGCTGATCGCCCTGCTCACCCCGCGGGCCCTCGAACTGCGCGACGAGCGGGCCCGGTTGCGTGCCCAGCTGGCCAGCACGCAGGCGGAGCTGGCGGAGGCGCTGCGCCGGGAGGGCGCGGCCCGGGAGCGGGCCAGGATGGCCCGGGAGATCCACGACACGCTCGCCCAGGGCTTCGCGTCGATCGTGGTACTGGCGGAGGCGGCCCGCGCGGGCCTCGCCGGGGATCCGGACCGCAGCGCCGCGCAGCTGCGCTCCATCGAGCAGACCGCGCGCGAGAACCTCACCGAGGCGCGGGCACTGGTCGGTTCGGGTCCCCAGATCGCGCCGGGCTCGGTGGCGCAGGCGATCCGCCGCACGGTGGAGCGCTTCGCGCAGGACACGGGGCTGGCGGTCGAGGCGGACCTGCCGGACGTGGACTGCGACCAGCCCACCCGGATCGCCCTCCTGCGCTGCGCCCAGGAGTCCCTCGCCAACGTCCGCAAGCATGCGGCGGCGTCCACGGTGGGCGTCGTCCTGGCCGAGCAGCCGTACGGCGTGGAGCTGGAGGTCACCGACGACGGCCGGGGCTTCGTGGTCGGCGACGCCCCGGGCTTCGGCCTGGACGGCATGCGGCGGCGTCTCGCGGAGCTGGGCGGCGAGTTGACGGTCACCAGCTCCCCCGGCGACGGCACCCGGGTCCTCGCGGTCCTGCCGCTCGGACCCGGCGGCCCCGCGCCGGTCCCCCCGGCGCGCGAACTCGAATCCGGCGCCCCCACCCACGACAGTCAGGTGTGACAGATGGCAGACAAACTCCGCGTCGTCGTGGTCGACGACCACACCGTCATGCGCGCCGGGGTCGTGGCCCTGCTGGCCGCGGAGGACGGTATCGAGATCGTCGGCGAGGCCGACGACGGCCGCGCGGCGGTCCGGCTGGTGGAGGACCTGGACCCGGATGTGGCGCTGGTCGATCTGCGGATGCCGGTGCTGGACGGCGTGGCGGCCACGGAGCGGATCGTGGCGGGCCCGGCCCGCACCCGGGTGCTGATCCTCACGACGTACGACACGGACACCGACATCGAGCGGGCGGTGGAGGCGGGCGCGATCGGCTACCTGCTGAAGGACGCCACCCGTGAGCAGCTCGCCGACGCGATCCGCTCCGCGTCGCGCGGCGAGACGGTGCTGGCGCCGCGGGTCGCGCAGCGGCTGGTCGCCAGGATGCGGCGGCCGGCGGAGCCGGTGCTCACGCGGCGCGAACTCGACGTCCTGCGCGGGGTCGCGGACGGGCTGTCGAACGCGGAGATCGGGCAGCGGCTGTTCATCGGGGAGGCGACCGTGAAGACGCATCTGCTGCGGGTGTTCGCGAAGCTCGACGTCTCCGACCGGACGCGCGCGGTGGTGGTGGCGCTGGAGCGGGGGCTGCTGGCGCGTTGAGCGGGGTGGGCCGCGACCCGGGGTCGCGGCCCATGTGCTGACGAGGTCAGCCCAGCCGCTCCACCACCATCGCGTTGGCCAGTCCGCCGGCCTCGCACATCACCTGCAGTCCGTACCGCCCGCCCCGCGCCTCGAGCACCCCCAGCAGCGTCCCCAGCAGCCGGGTGCCCGAGGCGCCCAGGGGGTGGCCGAGGGCCAGGGCGCCGCCGTGGGCGTTCATCCGCTCCTCGTCCGCGCCGACCTCCCGCGCCCACGCCAGCGGCACCGGCGCGAACGCCTCGTTCACCTCGTACGCGTCGAGGTCGTCCATCGTCAGCCCGGCCCGGGCGAGGACCTTGCGCGTCGCCGGCACGATGCCCATCAGCATCAGCACGGGATCGTCGCCGGTCACGGCGAAGGAGTGGAAGCGGGCCCGGGGTGTGAGGCCCAGCTCGGCCGCCTTCTCCTCGCTCATGACGAGCACGGCCGACGCGCCGTCCGTCAGCGGCGACGAATTGCCCGCCGTGATACGCCAGTCGATCTCGGGGAAGCGTTCGGCCACGGCCGGGTCGTAGAAGGACGGCTTGAGTCCCGCGAGGGCCTCGACCGTCGTCCCCGGGCGCAGCGTCTCGTCGGTGCGGTGTCCGCCGACGGGCAGGATGTCGCGGTCGAACGCGCCCGCCGCCACGGCCTTCGCCGCCAGCCGGTGCGACCGCTCCGCGAAGGCGTCGAGCGTCCGGCGGCCGAGCCCCCAGCGCGCCGCGATCAGCTCCGCGGAGTGGCCCTGCGGGATCAGCCCGCCCGGGTAGCGGGCCGCCACCCGCGGCCCGAACGGATCCTGTCCGACCGCCGCCGTCCCCATCGGCACCCGGCTCATCGACTCGACCCCGGCGGCGATGACGATGTCGTACGCGCCCGCCATCACCCCCTGCGCCGCGAAGTGCGCCGCCTGCTGGCTGGAGCCGCACTGCCGGTCGACGGTCGTGGCGGGGACGGACTCGGGGAAGCCGGCGGCGAGGACGGCGTTGCGGCCGATGTTGAACGCCTGGTTGCCCGCCTGGGTGACGCAGCCGGTGATCACGTCGTCGACCAGGGCGGGGTCCAGTCCGTTGCGGGTGACGAGCCCGCGCAGCACCTCCGCCAGCAGGTCCACGGGGTGCACGCCGGACAGGGCGCCGCCCGGCTTGCCCTTGCCGGACGCGGTGCGGACGGCGTCGACGACTACGGCGTTGGTGAGGGTCATGGCGTACCTCTCTGCGGCTGTCCGGAACGGACGGAGCGTCCTACCCGAGAGTTACATACCAACGGTAGGTATGTACAGTGCGGGGCCGCCTACACTGCCTCCATGGCCGTCCGCAGAACCCAGCAGGAACGCACCGCCGCCACCACGAACGACCTTCTCGGCGCAGCCCGCGCGCACTTCGCCCGCGACGGCTACGCGGCGGCGTCCGTGGACGCGATCTGCGTGCAGGCGGGCATCACGAAGGGCGCGCTCTACCACCACTTCCGCGGCAAGCAGGCGCTCTTCCAGGCGGTCTACGAAGCCGAGCAGCACCGCCTGCGCGAGGCGATCGCCGCCGCCCACCACCGCTGCCCCGACCCCTGGGACGGCATGTACGAGGGCGTCCGCGCCTTCCTCGGCCTGTCCCTCGAGCCGGGGACGCAGCGCATCACGCTGCTGGACGCGCCGGGCGCGCTCGGCTGGCCGCTGATGCGTGAGATCCGCGCCGACTGCCGCCGGATGACGGAGCGCGGCCTGGTCCAGGCGTACGGCGACGGGCCCCCGCCCGCGCCGGAGCTGGAGGCCCAGGTGGCGCTGCTGTACGGGGCCCAGTGCGAGTCGGCCATGGCGATCGCGCACGCGCCGGAGCCGGCCGGGCGGCAGGAGGCGGCCCTGGCCCAGTTCCGGCTGCTGCTGGACGCGCTGCGGGCGGGCGCGGGGCGGGGCGCCTCGGCGTGACCCCGGCGGCTCAGCCGCCCCGCCGTACCCCCACCACCGCGCTCAGGTCCCCCGCCAGGGGGATCTCCACCGAGCGCAGCGCCGGATGCTCCAGCCAGTGCAGGCGGGCCGTGTCGGGCGCGCCCTCGTGGAGCGGGGGCCACTGGCCGTACCCCGGCGTGAAGTCGTCGACCACCAGGGCGCCGCCCGGGGTGAGCAGCCGCTCCGGGTCCGCCGCGCCGCCGCCTTTCGCGTTGCCGCCGCCGTCGAGGACCAGCAGGTCGTACGGGCCGTGCGCGTACACCTCGGTCCAGTCGCCGCACAGCACGCGCACGTGCGGCACGTCGGCGAAGACCTCCGCGGCGGCCTTCGCGCGGGCCGGGTCCAGCTCCACGCTGAGGAGTTCGACGCCCCGGCCCGCCCCGCTCGCCAGCCAGGCCAGCCCCACACCGCAGCCCGTGCCGGTCTCGGCGATCCGGTGCCGGGCGCCGCCGGCCAGGGCGTGCAGCAGCCGGCCCTGCTCGACGCGGCAGGAGTACGCGAAGCCGTGCCGCCGCGCGGCGTCCACGGCGCGGCGGACCAGGGGCGGGAGGTCGGGGTGGGCGGAGTACGAGTCAGTGCCGCGTATCGACATGGGGTGCAGTATGCCGACTCACCCGCGCGCCGGCCCCCCGAACCAACTCCCGTGCCCGGCCCGGCACATGGTCACAGCGGCGGCTCGTCGGCCAGCCGCATCAGCCAGTGCGCCCGGGCCTCCTCCCCCGCCCCGCCGGACGCACCCGGGAAGAACCGGCCCCAGGAGTCGGCCCGCCCCAGCGCGCTCAGCCGCCATGCCAGGCTCACGGCGCGCCGCAGCTCCGCCGGAGTGCGGCCGTGGCCCGTCCAGGGCTCCAGATAGGCGTCACGGAGGCGGAACAGGGCGTCCGGGCCGTGGTCTTCGCGGGCCCGCGCGGCCGGCACCATCAGGCTGCAGAACGGGTGGCTGACGGCCGCGTCGCCCCAGTCGAAGAAGGTGTAGCGGCCGGGCGCGGGCCGGAAGAGCTGACCGTCGTGCAGATCGGAGTGGTCGAGGGAGTCGGCCACTCCCAGGTCCGCGAGCTCCGCGCACCAGTCGGCGAGGCGCGGGCGCAGGGCCTTGAGCGCCGCGCGCCGGTCCGCGTCCAGCGCGGTGTTCGCCGCGACCAGCCGGTCGAAGACCTCCGGCAGCGCGGCGGTGCGCGCACTGGGCACGCCCAGCTGCTCCATCTCCCCGGCGTACGGCGTGAGCGCGCGCTGCATCCGCCCGTACTGGCACACGAGGTCCTCCCAGGCGCCCAGTCCGAGGCCCTCCCTTCCGAGCACCGTGCGGAACAGGTCGCCCCCGTCGGGCAGCAGCGACCAGCCCCGCACCGCGTCCACGGCGAGCGGCCGCAGTACGTACTGCGGCACCCACGCGGCCAGGGCGGCCGTGAGCGGCCCCTCGAAGGCGGAGGCCGGCGGGTTCGCCTTGAACCACACGGCGCCGCCGCCCGCGACGGCCACCCGTACCAGCACCGACCACGGCCGCAGCCGCACGGCCCGTTCGCCGTCCGCCCGCAGGCCGTGCGCGGCCAGTCCGCCCGCCACCCAGGCGAGGGCCTCGGCCCGCCACAGGTCCTGGTCCCAGGGCGTCGCGGTGTCCTCGTAGTCGCCCCGGTCCACGCTCACCGTTGTCTCGATCGGCATCGCGCCATCCCAGCACGGGCGGGGGGCGGGGGGCCACCCTGTTTCGCCGGGGCGGACGCGCCGGTCAGCTAGCCGGTCCCCACATGCCGGGCCCACACGGCCCGGGTGTTGGGCCGCTCGGGGTGCCGCAGCATCTGCAGCACGTACGTGGCGTGCAGCCTGGCCCACGGACTGGGCCGCTCCGCCACCGCGGCCAGCCGGTCGCGGAGCCCGGGGCTGTCGATGGCGCGCGCGACGCCGACGTAGTGGCGGTCCTTGCAGCGGTAGGCCCGGCCCACCACCAGCTCCACCATGGCGGCGAGGCGTTCGCGGGCGATGTCGCCGTGCCCGGGGACGGCGAGCCTGCGCAGCCAGTCCTCCTTGGTCCCCCACTTCTTCGCGTGCGCGGTCCACACGTCCGGGTGACGGGCCTCCCACTCCAGGAAGTTGAGGACGTACGGCAGGCCCGGCCAGTGCGGCACGTCCGCCGCCGGGACCCGGTCCCAGATGCCGGACGGGAGGCCGTAGCGCTGCGCGGCGATGTGTTCGGCGATGGCCTGGCGGAACGCCGGATCGGCGTAGTCGGCGCGGGTGCGGTGCCAGTGCCCGTTCATCCGCTGCAGCGCCGCGGACACGGCGGCGCCCGTCGCCTCGTGGTGACGCAGGGCGGTCTCCCGCTCGGCCGGGTCCGCGGATATCAGCCCGTGGGTCCAGCCGAGGCGGCGCTCCCAGGATTCGTCGAACACGCGGGTCAGCGTACGGGGTGGCCCGACGCCCTCAGCTCGTCCTTGACCTCGCCGATCCGCAGGTCACCGAAGTGGAAGACGGAGGCCGCGAGGACCGCGTCCGCGCCCGCGTCGATCGCCGGGGCGAAGTCCGCGAGCTTGCCCGCACCGCCGGAGGCGATCACCGGGACGGTCACGTGCTTGCGGACGGCCGCGATCATCTCGATGTCGTAGCCGTCCTTCGTGCCGTCCGCGTCCATCGAGTTGAGCAGGATCTCCCCCGCCCCGAGCTCCGCCGCCCGGTGGGCCCACTCGACGGCGTCGAGCCCCGTGCCGCGGCGCCCGCCGTGCGTGGTGACCTCGAAGCCCGACGCGGTCGACGGATCCCGCCGCGCGTCCACCGACAGCACCAGCACCTGGCGGCCGAAGCGCTCCGCGATCTCGTGGATCAGCTCCGGCCGGGCGATGGCCGCGGTGTTGACGCCGACCTTGTCGGCGCCCGCCCGCAGCAGCTTGTCGACGTCGTCGGCGGTGCGCACGCCCCCGCCCACGGTCAGCGGGATGAACACCTGCTCGGCGGTGCGCCGCACCACGTCGTACGTCGTCTCCCGGTCGCCGGACGACGCGGTGATGTCGAGGAACGTCAGCTCGTCGGCGCCCTCCGCGTCGTACCGCTTCGCCAGCTCCACGGGATCGCCCGCGTCGCGCAGGTTCTGGAAGTTGACGCCCTTGACCACCCGTCCGGCGTCGACGTCCAGACAGGGGATGACTCGGACCGCCAGGGTCATGACTCTCCTCGGTAGGCCTCGAGCTCGACCTCGACGAGGATCCGCGAGTCTATGAAGCCCGAGACGACGACGAGCGTCCCGGCGGGACGCACCGCGTCGAACAGTTCCTTGTGCGCACGCCCCGCCTCGTCGACGTCCCGGGCGTGCGCGATGTACATCCGGGTGCGGATCACGGACTCGATCCCCACGCCGAGCTTGGCGATCGCGTCGAGCGCGTTCCGGAAGGACGCCAGCCCCTGCTCGTAGGGATCGCCCTCCCCCTGCAGCACCCCCCGTACGAACGGGATCCCGCCGGAGACCACCACACGGTCGCCCGCGGCCACCGCCCGGGAGAACCCCATCTCGTCCTCCCAGGGCTCCCCCTGTACCCGCTCGATCCCGTCCATCGCTACGACACCGCCTCCAGAGCCTCTTCCAGGGTGAACGCCTTGGCGTAGAGAGCCTTGCCGACGATGGCGCCCTCGACACCTTCCGGGACGAGGGTCGCAAGAGCACGCAGGTCGGCCAGCGAGGACACGCCGCCGGAGGCGACGACGGGCCGGTCGGTGCGGGCGCAGACGTTGCGCAGCAGCTCCAGGTTCGGGCCCTGCAGCGTGCCGTCCTTGGCGATGTCGGTGACGACGTAGCGGGCGCAGCCCTCGGCGTCCAGCCGCGCGAGCGTCTCGTACAGGTCGCCGCCGTCGCGGGTCCAGCCGCGGCCGCGCAGGGTCGTGCCCCGTACGTCCAGGCCCACCGCGATCTTGTCGCCGTGCTCGGCGATGACCTTGGCGACCCACTCGGGGCTCTCCAGGGCGGCCGTGCCGAGGTTGACGCGTGTGCAGCCGGTGGCGAGCGCGGCGGCGAGCGAGGCGTCGTCGCGGATGCCGCCGGACAGCTCGACCCTGATGTCCATCGCCTCGACGACGGCCGCGATCCGCTCGCGGTTGTCGCCCGTGCCGAAGGCCGCGTCCAGGTCCACCAGATGCAGCCACTCGGCACCCGACCGCTGCCAGGCCAGGGCGGCCTCGAGCGGGTCGCCGTAGCCGGTCTCGGTGCCGGACTCGCCGTGCACCAGGCGTACGGCCTGGCCGTCGCGGACGTCGACGGCGGGGAGGAGCTCAAGGGCAGCAGGCATCAGAGGGTCTCGATCCAGTTGGTCAGCAGCTGGGCGCCGGCGTCGCCGGACTTCTCGGGGTGGAACTGGGTGGCCCACAGCGGACCGTTCTCGACGGCCGCGACGAACGGCTCGCCGTGCGTGGTCCAGGTGACCAGCGGCTTGGCGATCCGCGGGTTGTGGATCTCCAGACTCCAGTCGTGCACGGCGTAGGAGTGGACGAAGTAGTAGCGGGCGTCCGCGTCCGTCCCGGCGAAGAGCCGCGAGCCCTCGGGCGCCTTCACCGTGTTCCAGCCCATGTGCGGCACGACGGGCGCGCGCAGCGCCTCCACCGTGCCGGGCCACTCGTCCAGGCCCTCGGTCCGCACGCCGTGCTCCACACCCCGGGCGAACAGGATCTGCATGCCGACGCAGATGCCCATCACCGGCCGCCCGCCGGCCAGCCGGCGCTCGATGATCCAGTCGCCGCGCGCGCCCTGCAGCCCGCGCATGCAGGCGGCGAACGCGCCGACGCCGGGGACCAGCAGCCCGTCGGCGTTCAGGGCCTTGTCGTAGTCCCGGGTGATCTCGACGTCGGCGCCCGTACGGGCCAGGGCCCGCTCCGCGGAGCGGACGTTGCCGAAGCCGTAGTCGAAGACGACGACCTTCTTGGCGGCCACCGCCGTCACCAGTCGACTCGGAGCAGGCCCGCCGCCAGTGCGAACACGGCCGCGAAACCGAGGAGCGCGAGCGTGCCCTTGGGCTTGCCCTGCTTGGCGAAGGAGATCAGCCCGCCGAGGAAGAACAGGCCGACGAAGATCAGGACGGTGGAGAGGCCGTTCACAGGGCGCCCTTCGTGGACGGGATGCCGGTCTGACGCGGATCGATCTCGCTGGCGTACCGCAGCGCCCGGGCGAGCGCCTTGAACTGGCACTCCACGATGTGGTGCGCGTTGCGCCCGTACGGCACGTGGACGTGCAGCGCGATCTGCGCCTGGGCCACGAAGGACTCCAGGATGTGCCGGGTCATGGTGGTGTCGTACTCGGCGCCGATCATCGGGGCCATGCCCGCGGGCTCGGTGTGCACGAGGTACGGGCGGCCGGAGAGGTCGACCGTGACCTGGGCGAGGGACTCGTCCAGCGGGACGGAGGCGTCCGCGAAGCGGACGATGCCCTTCTTGTCGCCGAGCGCCTGCCGGAAGGCGGCGCCCAGCGCGAGGGCGGTGTCCTCGATGGTGTGGTGCGAGTCGATGTGCAGGTCGCCGTCGGTCTTGACGGTCAGGTCGAACAGGCCGTGCCGGCCCAGCTGGTCCAGCATGTGGTCGAAGAAGCCGACCCCGGTGGACACGTCGACCTTGCCCGTGCCGTCGAGGTTGATCTCGACGACGACGGACGTCTCCTTGGTGGTTCGCTCCACGCGGCCCACGCGGTTCATGCGCTCGTCTCCTTCAGGCTGTGCTCGTCCTTGAGGACGGCGCGTACCGCTTCCAGGAACGCGTCGTTCTCCTGCGGGGTGCCGGCGGTCACCCGCAGATACCCCGGTACGCCGTTGTCCCGGACCAGGACGCCGTGGTCGAGGATCCGCTGCCACACGGCGTGCGCGTCGGTGAACCGCCCGAACTGGATGAAGTTCGCGTCGGACGGCGTGACCTCGCAGCCCAGCGCCGTCAGCTCGGCGACCACCCGGTCGCGCTCCGCCTTCAGCCGCTCGACGTACCTGAGCAGCGTATCGGTGTGCTCCAGCGCGGCGAGCGCGGTGGCCTGGGTGACGGACGACAGGTGGTACGGCAGCCGCACCAGCTGGACGGCGTCCACCACGGCCGGGTCGGCGGCCAGATAGCCGAGCCTGAGGCCCGCGGCGCCGAACGCCTTCGACATGGTGCGGGTGAGCACCAGGTTCGGCCGGCCCTCGATCAGCGGGAGCAGCGACGGCCGGTGGCTGAACTCGCCGTACGCCTCGTCCACGATCACCATGGACGGCCTGGCGGCCAGCGCCGCCTCGTACAGCCGCAGCACGGCCTCGGCGGAGACCGCCGTGCCCGTGGGGTTGTTGGGCGAGCAGATGAAGACCACGTCCGGCTTCTGCTCGGCGATGGTCCGCTCGGCGGCGGGCACGTCGATGGTGAAGTCGTCGTTGCGGGGTCCGCTGATCCAGCCGGTGCCCGTGCCGCGCGAGATGATCGCGTGCATCGAGTACGACGGCTCGAAGCCGATCGCGGTGCGGCCGGGGCCCGCGAAGGTCTGCAGCAGCTGCTGGATGATCTCGTTGGATCCGTTGGCCGCCCAGACGTTGTCGAGCGTGACGTGGTGGCCGGCCGTACGGCTCAGATAGGCGGCGAGTTCGGTGCGCAGCTCGACCGCGTTGCGGTCGGGGTAGCGGTTGAGCTCGCGGGCGGCCTCCGTGACGCGCTCGGCGATGCGCCGGACGAGGGCGTCGGGGAGCGGGTAGGGGTTCTCGTTGGTGTTCAGCCGGACCGGGACGTCGAGCTGGGGGGCGCCGTAGGGGGACTGGCCGCGCAGTTCGTCGCGGATCGGCAGGTCGTCAATCCTGGTCACGCGCCGGGCACCTTCCAGTCGAAGCGGGCCTTCAGGGCGGCGCCGTGCGCCGGCAGGTCCTCGGCGTTGGCGAGGTTCACCACATGCCGGGTGACGTCCGCCAGCGCCTCGCGGGTGTAGTCCACGACGTGGATGCCGCGCAGGAAGGACTGCACGGACAGGCCCGAGGAGTGGCAGGCGCAGCCGCCGGTGGGCAGCACGTGGTTCGACCCGGCGCAGTAGTCGCCGAGCGACACCGGGGCGTAGGCGCCGACGAAGATCGCGCCCGCGTTGCGGACCCGGGCGGCGACACCGGCGGCGTCCTCGGTCTGGATCTCCAGGTGCTCGGCGGCGTACGCGTCGACCACGGCGAGCCCGGCGTCCAGGTCGTCGACCAGCACGATGCCGGACTGGCGGCCGCTGAGGGCCTCGGTGATGCGCTCGCTGTGCCGGGTGGCCCCGACCTGCGGGCCCAGCTCGGCCTCGACCGCGTCGGCGAGGCGCTCGGAGGGCGTGACGAGGACGGCGGCGGCCAGCGGGTCGTGCTCGGCCTGGCTGATCAGGTCGGCGGCGACGTGCCGGGGGTCGGCGGTGTCGTCGGCGAGGACGGCGATCTCGGTGGGACCGGCCTCGGCGTCGATGCCGATACGTCCCTTGAGCAGGCGCTTGGCGGCGGCCACGTAGATGTTGCCGGGTCCGGTGACCAGCTTGGCGGCGGGGCACTCGTCCGTGCCGTACGCGAACATGGCGATGGCCTGGGCGCCGCCGGCGGCGTACACCTCGTCGACGCCGAGCAGCTCGCAGGCGGCGAGGATGGTGGGGTGCGGCAGGCCGCCGAACTCCTTCTGCGGGGGGCTGGCCACCGCGAGGGAACCGACTCCGGCCTCCTGGGCGGGGACGACGTTCATGACCACGGACGACGGGTAGACCGCCCGCCCGCCGGGCACGTACAGCCCGACGCGGTCCACCGGCACCCAGCGCTCGGTGACGGTGCCGCCCGGCACGACCTGCACGGTGACGTCCTGGCGGCGCTGCTCGCGGTGCACGATGCGGGCGCGGCGGATGGACTCCTCCAGCGCGGCGCGTACGTCCGGGTCCAGGTTCTCCAGCGCGTTCTTCAGCTCCTGGGCGGGAACTCTCACCTGCTCCAGCCGGACCCCGTCGAACCGCTCGTTGTACTCGATCACCGCCGCGTCGCCCCGATGATGGACGGCGTCGCAGATCGGCCGCACGCTGTTCAGCGCGGCCTCGACGTCGAACTCGGCTCGGGGCAGCAGGTCGGCGACGCGGGTGAGGTCCGCGCCGCGCAGATCGATTCGGGAGATCACGCCCCCAGTTTCTCAGACCCCGCTGACAGCCGGAGCCGCGTTCCAAGGTACGAGACACGGATTCCGGCATGCGGCGCACACGACGGGTGACCTCGGCCGCTCACCCCAGCCCGGCGCTCCGCGGCCGCAGACCGTCGGCCGTCGGGGCGTGCGCGGTCATGATCCGCGGCAGGGCGTACGGGTGCTTCTCCGCCAGCCAGGCGACGAGCCCCTCGCGGACCTCGCAGCGCAGGCTCCACACCGCGTCCGCGTCGCGCGCGGTGACCAGCGCCCGGACCTCGATGGTCGACGGCGTGGTGTCCGTCACCACCAGGTTCCAGTTCCGCCCGTCCCAGTGGTCGCTGGCCTCCACCAGCTCCCCGAGCCGCTCCCGCAGCGCCTGGACGGGGGTGTGGTGGTCCAGATGGAAGAAGACCGTTCCGGTGATCTCCGCGCCGCCCCGCGACCAGTTCTCGAAGGGCCGCGAGGTGAAGTACGAGACGGGCACCGTGTACCGCCGCTCGTCCCAGGTCTTGACGGTGAGGAAGGTGAGCGTGATCTCCTCGACCGTCCCCCACTCCCCCTCGACGACGACGGTGTCGCCCAGCCGGACCAGGTCCCCGAAGGCGATCTGCAGCCCGGCGAAGAGGTTCCCGAGCGTCGACTGCGCCGCGATGCCGGCGATGATCCCGATGATGCCCGCCGACGCCAGCATCGACGTCCCCACGGCCCGCATCTGCGGGAACGTCAGCAGCATGGCCGCCACCGTCACCACGATGACCACGAAGCCGGTGACCCGTTCGACGAGCGTCAGCTGGGTGCGTACCCGGCGCAGCCGCGCCGCGTCGCGCGAGCGGTTCGCGTAGCGGCTGTACGTGACCTCCACGATCACGTTGACGATGCGGTTCACCAGCCAGCCCACACCGGCCAGCAGCGCCAGCGTCAGCGCCCGGCCGACGAACTCCTCGTGGCCCTCGGTCAGCCCGGTCTCCTCATAGGAGCCCAGCAGCAGCGCGGAGAGCACGACCAGCCGCAGCGGCACCCGGCACCGTCTCAGCGCCCCCCACAGCGGGGTCTCGGGGTGCCGGGCGTCGGCCCGGCGGAGCAGGAAGTCGACGAGTGCGCCGACCGCCAGGGTGAGCACGACGGCGCCGCTGACGACCAGCACGGGACGGAGCACGTCCTCCGTGGACACGTGAGAGCCCTCCTTTGGGGGTCGGCTCGCTCGTGGTTCCTGACTGAACTTCCTAAGACAGTAACTGGCAGGATGAGCCCATGGCGATTGTGCTCTTCCATTCCGCTTACGGGCTGCGGCCCGCCGTCCACGCCGCCGCGGACCGGCTGCGCGCCGCAGGTCACGAGGTGGCCGTGCCCGATCTGCACGACGGCCGGACGGCCGAGACGGCGGAGGAGGCGATGGCGGTCCGGGAGGAGATCGGCACCGACGAGCTCCTCAAGCGGGCCGTCGCCGCGGCGGCCCCGTACTCCGACGCCGGCGCGGTGTACGCCGGCTTCTCCCTCGGCGGCTCGCTGGCGCAGAACCTGGCGCTGGCGGACGGCAGAGCGCGCGGCCTGCTGCTGTTCCACGGCACGTCGGACATCGCCGACGGGACGGTGTCGGCCGTCGACGACCTGCCCGTACAGCTGCACGTGGCGGACCCGGACCCGTTCGAGTCCCACGACTGGCAGACGGCCTGGTATCTGCGGATGCAGCGGGCGGGCACGGACCCGGAGGTCTTCCGCTACCCGGGCGCCGGGCACCTCTTCACGGACCCGGACCTGCCGGACTACGACGCGGAGGCCGCGGAGACGGCGATGACCCGGGCGCTGGGCTTCCTGGACGAGCTGCGGGGCTGAGGCCCCGGGTCCCGGCGGACCGCGGGGCGGCGGCGGGGCCCGTCGGCCCCGCGCACCGCCCCGGCGGGCGTCACTTCAGCTTGGCGTCGAGGGCCTTGGTGAAGTCGTCGGCCGTCATGGGCGTGTTCTGGGTGCCCGGGACGGTCAGCTTCTCGCCGTTGAGCAGCAGGGTCGGAGTGCCCTGCTGGTCGAAGGTGGCGGCCATCTTCTTCGCCCAGGTGTCGTACGTGCCCTCCTTGACGTCCTTCTCGAAGGCGGCGTTGTCCTTCAGGGCGTCCACCTGGTCGGCGATCTTGAGCAGGTAGGCGTCGTCGGCGAACTTGTCGTCCGACTCCTCGGGGTGGTTGTCCTTGGAGTACAGGGCCGTCTTGTACTCCAGGAAGGCGTCGGTGCTGACGTTCAGCGCGGCGCCGAGGGCGTTGACGGCGTTGGCGGAGCCGCTGCCGGTCAGGTTGTTGTCGAGGAAGGTCGCGAGGGTGAACTGGAGCCGGTACTTGCCGTCCTCCATGCCCTTGAGGACGGTCTCGCCGGCGCTCTGCTCGAACTGGGCGCAGACCGGGCAGCGCGGGTCCTCGTAGACGCGCAGGGTGTTCTTCGTGTTGTCGCCGATGAACAGGTCGGTGCCGTCCTTGCCGGCCGTGTTCGCCGGCTTGACCAGCGGCTTGTCGTCGTCGCCGCCCATCTGGTTGACGGCGATGGCGATGCCCGCGCCGAGGGCCAGCACGGCGACGACGGCGCCGCCGACGAGGATCTGGCGGCGGGTCTTGTCCTTCTTCGCCTGCCGCTCGCGCTCGACCCGCAGCCGCTCACGGGCGGCGCGCTTGGCTTCCTGGCTGTTCCGCTTGCTCATGGTGGTGGGTGCTCTCTGCTTCGTGGTGTACGGGTGTGGGTGTCCGGTGTGCGCCGCGTTCAGGCAGCGAGCGCGACCGGAGGCCCACGCCGGGCCACGGAGTGCGAGAGCAGGACCGGCCGGCGCACCGGGGAGTGCGCGAACGCCGCCCGTACGGACCGCAGGGGCGCGTCCAGCGCCGCCCGGCAGACGGCGGCGGCCAGCCGCAGCGGCCGGAAGGCCGTCGCGGCGGCGGTGCGCAGCAGCCCGGCCAGGGCCGCCTCGCCGCGGGCCAGCCACGCGGCGCCTGCCAGGCCGACCGCGACATGCGCGGCGAGCAGCAGCCAGGGGGACGCGGAGCCGGTGAGCAGGCTGTCGCCGCGGGCCGTCATCCGGGCCAGCGGGGTGCCGAGTTCGCCGCCCCCGCACAGCAGGTTCACGCCGAGGGTGCGCAGGGTGCCGTCTATGGGGCCGCCGGACGGCCCGTAACAGGCGTGCTGGCCGGTGGTGAAGACGGTGTCCGCGGCCAGCTCCAGCGGCACCAGCAGCGCCGCGATCCGCCAGAAGCCGCGCTCGCCGTCCCCCGCCAGCGCGAAGGCGAGGAGGAAGACGCCCGCCGTGAGCCAGGCCACCGTGGCGGCCGGCAGCGGGGCGGAGGAGAGCAGCACATGGGCACCCGCGGACAGGGTGACGCACAACGCCGTGAACAGCGCCGCGCGCACCGCCCGGATGCGTATGCCCGACATGGTCTCCATCGCCGCCGAGTCTCCCACGGCGGAGCGTAAGCAGTGGTTAAAGAATGACGGTCAGTCCAGACCTGCAATCCGTCCGTTACGGAACAGGTCCACGAAGATCTGGTGGTCCGCCCGCGCCCGCGCCCCGTAGTCGTGCGCGAAGTCGACCAGGTGGTCGCCGAAGCCCTTCGCGTCGTCCCCGATGACCGCGTCGATGGCCTGCTCGGTGGAGAAGGGCACCAGGTCGTGGCCGCTCTCGGCGACGTCGGCGGCGGCGTGCATGGTGGCCGTGGCCCGGCCCAGGTCCGCGACCACGCTCTCCATGTCCGCCGGATCGTCGATGTCGGACCAGTCGAGGTCCACGGCGTACGGGGACACCTCGGCGACGAGCTGTCCGCGGCTGCCGTTCCCGGTGGTCAGCTCGCTCCAGCCCAGCCACGGGTCGGCGGCGGCCTGCAGGGCCCGCTGGGAGATGACGGTGCGGTGGCCCTCGTGCTGGAAGTAGCCGCGGATCGCGGGGTCGGTGATGTGCCGGGAGACGGCGGGCGTCTGCCCCTGCTTCATATAGATCACGACGTCGTTCTCGAGGGCGTCGCTGTGCCCCTCGACGAGGAAGTTGTACGACGGCAGCCCGGCGCTGCCGATGCCGATGCCGCGGCGCCCTATGACGTCCTTGACCCGGTAGGCGTCGCGGTTGATGCGGTCGGTGTCGGGCAGGGTGGCGAGGTAGGCGTCGAAGGCGGCCAGGGCCTTCTCGCGGGTGGGGCCGTCCAGCGGGATCGCGCCGCCGCCGCGGCGGAAGCGGCGCTCGTAGTCCTCGATCTCGGTCATGGAGTCCAGCAGCGAGACCCGGGTGTGCAGCCGGGCCTGGTGCAGGGCCTGCAGCAGCGGGCCGCGGGCGGTGTCCAGGGTGAAGGGCGGGACCTCGTCGGCCTTGGCGCCGGTGGCCAGGGCGTGGATGCGCTCGTGGTACGCGGCGGCGTAGGCGCGCACCAGGCCGGAGATGCGCTCGTCGCTGAGGGCCTTGGTGTAGCCGATCAGCGCCAGCGAGGCGGCGAGGCGCTGGACGTCCCAGGTGAAGGGGCCGACGTAGGCCTCGTCGAAGTCGTTGACGTTGAAGACGAGGCGTCCGCGGGCGTCCATGTAGGTGCCGAAGTTCTCGGCGTGCAGATCGCCGTGGATCCACACCCGGGCGGTGCGCTCGTCGAGGAAGGGCCGGCTGCCGGCCGCCCGCTCCTGGTCCGCGTAGAACAGGCAGGCGGTGCCCCGGTAGAAGGCGAAGGCGGAGGCGGCCATCTTCCGGAACTTGACCCGGAAGGCCGCGGGATCGGCGGCGAGCAGCTCCCCGAAGGCGCCGTCGAAGACCTCAAGAATGAATTCGCCCCGCTGGGCATCGCTGTACGCCATGAGTCGGAGCGTACTGGAGCCCCGGGCGCCGGGGAGGCCCGCCCGCGCACCCGGGCCGGCGACGAGCCGCCCCGTTGTGTCAGTGCCGAGCCGTAGACTCTTCGGCGTCCCGAAAAGTACCCGCCGAGACACCCCGACCGGGAGGTCACCCCCGTGGCGAAGCCGCCGTTCACGCACCTGCACGTACACACGCAGTACTCGCTCCTGGACGGTGCCGCGCGGCTGAAGGACATGTTCAACGCGTGCAATGAAATGGGCATGTCCCATATCGCGATGACGGACCACGGCAACCTGCACGGCGCGTACGACTTCTACCAGCAGGCGGTCAAGGCGGGCGTCACGCCGATCATCGGCATCGAGGCGTACGTCGCCCCCGAGTCCCGGCGCAACAAGCGCCGTATCCAGTGGGGCCAGCCGCACCAGAAGAGGGACGACGTCTCGGGCTCCGGCGGCTACACGCACAAGACGATCTGGGCGGCGAGCGCGACCGGCCTGCACAACCTCTTCCGCCTCTCCTCCGACGCCTACGCCGAGGGCTGGCTGACGAAGTGGCCGCGGATGGACAGGGAGACCATCGCCGAGCACGCCGAGGGCCTCATCGCCTCCACCGGCTGCCCGTCCGGCGAGGTCCAGACCCGGCTGCGCCTCGGCCACTTCGACGAGGCCCTGAAGGCCGCCGCCGACTACCAGGAGATCTTCGGCAAGGAGCGCTACTTCCTGGAGCTGATGGACCACGGCATCGAGATCGAGCGCCGGGTCCGCGACGGTCTGCTGGACATCGGCAAGAAGCTCGGCATCCCGCCGCTCGTCACGAACGACTCGCACTACACCTACGCCCACGAGGCCGGCGCCCACGACGCCCTGCTGTGCATCCAGACCGGCAAGAACCTCTCCGACCCGGACCGCTTCAAGTTCGACGGCACGGGCTACTACCTGAAGTCGACGGACGAGATGTACGCCGTGGACTCCTCCGACGCCTGGCAGGAGGGGTGCGCGAACACCCTGCTGGTCGCCCAGCAGATCGACACCACCGGCTGGTTCGAGAAGCGCGACCTGATGCCCCGCTTCGAGGTGCCCGGCGGGTTCACCGAGGTCACCTGGTTCCAGGAGGAGGTCAAGCGCGGCATGGCCCGCCGCTACCCGGGCGGCGTGCCGGAGGACCGGCAGAAGCAGGCCGAGTACGAGATGGACGTCATCATCCAGATGGGGTTCCCGGGCTACTTCCTCGTGGTCGCCGACTTCATCATGTGGGCCAAGGAGAACGGCATCGCGGTGGGCCCCGGCCGCGGCTCCGCGGCCGGCTCGATCGTCGCGTACGCCATGGGCATCACGGACCTCGACCCGATCCCGCACGGCCTGATCTTCGAGCGGTTCCTCAACCCCGAGCGCGTCTCCATGCCCGATGTCGACATCGACTTCGACGAGCGCAGGCGCGCCGAGGTGATCCGCTATGTGACGCAGAAGTACGGCGCCGACAAGGTCGCCATGATCGGCACGTACGGCACCATCAAGGCCAAGAACGCGATCAAGGACTCGGCCCGGGTGCTCGGCTACCCGTACGCGATGGGCGACCGGCTCACCAAGGCGATGCCCGCAGACGTCCTCGGCAAGGGCATCCCGCTCTCCGGCATCCTCGACAAGGACCACCCCCGCTACAGCGAGGCGGCCGAGATCCGCGGGATGTACGAGAACGAGCCGGACGTGAAGAAGGTCATCGACACCGCCCGCGGCGTCGAGGGCCTGGTCCGGCAGATGGGTGTGCACGCCGCCGGCGTGATCATGTCCAGCGAGCGGCTCACCGACCACGTCCCGGTCTGGGTCCGGCACACCGACGGCGTGACGATCACGCAGTGGGACTACCCCACCTGCGAGAACCTCGGCCTGCTGAAGATGGACTTCCTGGGCCTGCGGAACCTCACGATCATGGACGACGCCGTCAAGATGGTGAAGTCCAACAAGGACGTCGACATCGAGCTCCTCGAGCTCCCCCTCGACGACCCCACGACCTTCGAGCTCCTCTCCCGCGGTGACACCCTGGGCGTCTTCCAGTTCGACGGCGGCCCCATGCGCTCCCTGCTGCGCATGATGAAGCCCGACAACTTCGAGGACATCTCCGCCGTCTCGGCCCTGTACCGGCCGGGCCCGATGGGCATGAACTCGCACATCAACTACGCCCTGCGCAAGAACAAGCAGCAGGAGATCACCCCGATCCACCCGGAGCTGGAAGAGCCCCTCCGGGAGGTCCTGGACATCACCTACGGCCTGATCGTCTACCAGGAGCAGGTGCAGAAGGCCGCCCAGATCATCGCCGGCTACTCGCTCGGCGAGGCGGACATCCTGCGCCGCGTGATGGGCAAGAAGAAGCCGGAAGAGCTGGCGAAGAACTTCACCATCTTCCAGGCGGGCGCCCGCAAGAACGGCTACTCGGACCAGGCCATCCAGGCCCTCTGGGACGTCCTGGTCCCCTTCGCCGGCTACGCCTTCAACAAGGCCCACTCCGCCGCGTACGGGCTGGTCTCCTACTGGACGGCGTACCTCAAGGCGAACTACCCCGCCGAGTACATGGCGGCGCTGCTCACCTCGGTCAAGGACGACAAGGACAAGTCCGCGATCTACCTCAACGAGTGCCGCCGGATGGGCATCAAGGTGCTCCCGCCGGACGTCAACGAGTCCGACTCGAACTTCACCGCCCGCGGCTCCGACGTGATCGTCTTCGGCCTCAACGCGGTGCGCAACGTCGGCACGAACGTGGTGGACTCGATCATCCGCTGCCGCAAGTCGAAGGGCCGCTACACGACGTTCCCCGACTTCCTGGAGAAGGTCGAGGCGGTCGTCTGCAACAAGCGCACCATCGAGTCCCTGATCAAGGCCGGCGCCTTCGACGCGATGGGCCACACGCGCAAGGGCCTCACGGCGCACTACGAGCCGATGATCGACAACGTGGTCGCGGTCAAGCGCAAGGAGGCCGAGGGCCAGTTCGACCTCTTCGGCGGCATGGGCGACGAGGGCGGCTCCGACGAGCCGTCGTTCGGGCTGGACGTCGAGTTCTCGGACATCGAGTGGGACAAGGCGTACCTCCTCGCCCAGGAACGCGAGATGCTCGGCCTGTACGTCTCCGACCACCCGCTCTTCGGCATCGAGCACGTCCTGAACGACAAGACGGACGCGTCCATCGCCGCGCTCAACGGCGGCGAGCACTCCGACGGCGCGATCGTCACGATCGGCGGCATCATCTCGGGCCTGCAGCGCAAGATGACCAAGCAGGGCAACGCGTGGGCCATCGCCACGGTGGAGGACCTGGCGGGCTCGATCGACTGCATGTTCTTCCCCGCCACGTACCAGCTGGTCTCCACCCAACTCGTCGAGGACGCGGTCGTCTTCGTCAAGGGCCGCCTCGACAAGCGCGAGGACGTCCCGCGCCTGGTCGCGATGGAGCTGATGGTCCCGGACCTCTCCGAGGCCTCGGCGAACGCCCCGGTGACGATCCAGATCCAGACGGTCAAGGTGACCCCGCCCCTGGTGGAACGCCTCGGCGAGGTCCTCACGCACCACCGCGGCGCGACGGAGGTCCGGGTCAAACTGGTAGGCGCCCAGAAAACCACAGTCCTCCGCCTCGACCGCCACCGAGTAACCGCAGACCCAGCCCTGTTCGGCGACCTAAAAGCCCTCCTGGGCCCCTCCTGCCTCGCAGGCTGACGCCTGCACACCCGGCGCCCGGTGCCCCAGCACCGGCCGCCGGGACATCAGGGCGAAGATCGCACCCCAGCCCGTCCGGCGTTTGAGGACGAGGCGCGCAGCGCCGACAAGCCCGCCACCAGGCACCAGGCCGAAGGGCCCAAACCCAGCCCGTCCGGCGCTTGAGGACGAGCGCCGCAGGCGCGATGCGGGCGCAGCCCGCGAACGGGGGGCCGGGGGCGGAGCCCCCGCAGCGTAAGGCGACGTGCGGGGAGGCCGGGGGCGGACGCCCGGCCGGGTCAGGCGACGTTGACCCGCTGCCCCGGAGGCGCCGCCTCCAGCCACGCAAGAAACCCCGTCAACGCGTCCTCGGACATCGCAAGCTCAAGCCGAACCCCCCGATGCCGACAGGCAAGCACAACCGCGTCGGACAGGAGCGCCAGCTCCTCCTCCCCCTCGGGAGCCCGCCGCTGAAGCACCTCAATCGCATCCCGAGAAAGCACCCGCCGCGGCCGAGGCGAATAGGAGAAGACCCGGAACCACTCGATCGAGTCACCGGAGTAGCGGGCGACCCCGTACACCCACCCCTTGCCGTCCTCCTCCCCCGGAGCCGCAGGCTCAGGGGCAGGCATACGCAGCGAACAGTCGAACGTACCGCCCGCCCGCTGGATCAGCCGCCGCCGCAGACCGAAGGCGAAGAGGCCCACGAGGGCGAGCAGCACCACACACCCGATCAGCACCAGAGCGAGGACCATGTCCATCGACCTCCTCGCTTCATCCTGCGCCAACGGACAGCGGGACCGCTGCCACCGCCTTCGGTGTCCGGGACCCCGCAGCCGCGGGATCCCCCTTCCATCGCCTCAGCCGCGGACCGCTCCGGGAGACCCGGAACGATCCGCGGCTGAGGGCCACGCTCTGTCTGTCGCTCGCCGCAGCGATTACCGCACACCCGCGACCGCGGCGAGACGAACCTCCGCACGCCGCTCGGCGTGCGCGTCGTCGTCCGCCTTGGCCCGCTCGAGCGCCCGCTCGGCGCGGTCGACGTCGACCTCGTCGGAGAGCTCGGCGATCTCCGCCAGCAGCGAGAGTTTGTTCTCGGCGAAGGAGATGAAGCCGCCGTGCACAGCGGCGACGACCGTCCCCTCCCCGCTCTCGCCGGTCGTGCGGATGGTCACCGGGCCGGACTCCAGCACACCGAGCAGCGGCTGGTGCCCCGCCATGATGCCGATGTCGCCGGACGAGGTGCGCGCCACGACCCGGGTTGCCTCGCCCGACCAGACCTTGCGGTCGGCGGCGACCAACTCGACGTGCAGCTCAGCCACGATGGCTCCTCAACTGGGGTTTCTCAGAGAATATCTGGTTTGCGCGTCCGGGGGCGGGAGAAACCCGCCCCCGGTGGGCGATCCCGCTCACGCGGGATCCGCGGCGCCGGAGCGCGGGCGTCAGGAAACGCCCAGCTCCTTCGCCTTCTTCTTCAGGTCGTCCAGACCGCCGCACATGAAGAACGCCTGCTCCGGGAAGTGGTCGAACTCACCGTCGGCGATCGCGTTGAACGCCGTGATGGACTCGTCCAGCGGAACGTCGGATCCGTCGAGACCGGTGAACTGCTTCGCCGCGTGGGTGTTCTGCGACAGGAAGCGCTCGATACGACGGGCCCGGGACACGGTGAGCTTGTCCTCTTCGGAGAGCTCGTCGATACCGAGGATCGCGATGATGTCCTGCAGGTCCTTGTACTTCTGCAGGATCCCCTTGACCCGGGTGGCACAGGCGTAGTGCTCGGCCGAGATGTACCGCGGGTCCAGGACTCGGGAGGTCGAGTCCAGCGGGTCCACCGCCGGGTAGATGCCCTTCTCGGAGATCGGACGGGAGAGAACCGTCGTCGCGTCCAGGTGGGCGAAGGTGGTGGCCGGGGCCGGGTCGGTCAGGTCGTCCGCGGGGACGTAGATCGCCTGCATCGAGGTGATCGAGTGACCACGGGTCGAGGTGATGCGCTCCTGGAGGAGACCCATCTCGTCGGCCAGGTTCGGCTGGTAGCCCACCGCGGAGGGCATCCGGCCGAGCAGGGTCGACACCTCGGAGCCGGCCTGGGTGAAGCGGAAGATGTTGTCGATGAAGAACAGCACGTCCTGCTTCTGCACATCGCGGAAGTACTCCGCCATGGTCAGACCCGCCAGGGCCACGCGCAGACGGGTGCCCGGGGGCTCGTCCATCTGGCCGAAGACGAGGGCCGTCTGCGGGAGCACGCCCGAGTCGGTCATCTCCTCGATGAGGTCGTTGCCCTCACGGGTACGCTCACCGACGCCGGCGAAGACGGAAACACCCTCGTGCAGCTTCGCCACACGCATGATCATTTCCTGGATCAGCACGGTCTTGCCGACACCGGCACCACCGAACAGACCGATCTTGCCGCCCTTGACGTACGGGGTGAGAAGGTCGACGACCTTGAGGCCGGTCTCGAACATCTCGGTCTTGGGCTCGAGGTCCGCGAAGGCCGGGGCCTTGCGGTGGATCGCCCAGCGCTCGGTGATCTCCGACTCCGGGACGTCCTCGTTGAGGACCTCGCCCAGGGTGTTGAACACGCGGCCCTTGGTGACGTCACCGACGGGGACGGTGATGCCGTCGCCGGTGTCGGTCACCTGGGCCTGGCGGACCAGGCCGTCGGTGGGCTGCATGGAGATGGCGCGCACCACGCCCTCGCCGAGGTGCTGCGCGACCTCGAGGGTGAGGATCTTCGTCTCGCCGGCGTTGGCCGGGTCGGCGACCTCGACCTTGAGCGCGTTGTAGATCTCCGGCATCGCGTCGACGGGGAATTCCACGTCGACGACCGGGCCGATGACCCTAGCGACGCGGCCGGTCGCAGTAGTCGTAGCAGTGGTCATAATTATCGGTCACTCCCCGCGTTAGCGTCGGCCAGGGCGTTCGCGCCGCCGACGATCTCGCTGATTTCCTGGGTGATTTCGGCCTGGCGGGCCGCGTTGGCAAGCCGCGTGAGCGACTTGATGAGGTCCTCGGCGTTGTCGGTCGCCGACTTCATCGCCCGGCGGCGGGCCGCGTGCTCGGAAGCGGCGGCCTGCAGCAGCGCGTTGTAGATCCGGCTCTCGACGTACCGCGGCAGCAGTGCGTCAAGCACACCCTCGGTCGACGGCTCGAAGTCGTACAGGGGCGCGAAGTCCTCGCCCTTGCCCTTGGTGAGCACCTCGGCGCTCTCCTCGGCGGACCTCTCCAGCGACATGGGCAGCAGCCGCTTGTCGACGGGCGTCTGCGTCATCATCGAGTAGAACTCGGTGAAGACGATGTGGATCTCGTCCACGCCGCCCTCCGAGGTCTCCTTCGACAGCGCCTCGATCAGCGGCGCCGCGACCTTCTTGGCGTCCGCGTAGGTCGGGCTGTCGGAGAAGCCGGTCCACGACTGCGTCACCGTGCGCTCGCGGAAGGCGTAGTACGACACGCCCTTGCGGCCCACGATGAAGTTGTCGACGACCTTGCCCTCGCCGGTCAGCTTGGCGGTCAGACGCTCCGCCTGCTTGATGGCGTTGGAGGAGTAGCCGCCGGCCAGACCGCGGTCGCTCGTGATGAGCAGGACCGCGGCCCGGACGGGCTTGTCGACCTCGGTGGTCAGCGGGTGCTTGATGTCAGAGCCCGAGGCCACCGCGGTCACCGCGTGGGTGAGTTCGGTCGCGTACGGCGTGGAGGCCGCCACCTGGCGCTGCGCCTTGATGACGCGCGAGGCGGCGATCATCTCCATCGCCTTGGTGATCTTCTTGGTCGCCGAGACGGAGCGGATCCGCCTCTTGTAGACCCGAAGCTGGGCTCCCATGCTCAGCCCTCGCCCAGCAGCTTGCCGTCCGAGGTCTCGAACTGGGGCTTGAACGCCTCGACGGCCTCGTCGATGGCCTGGATGGTCTCGTTGCCCATCTTGCCGCCCTCGACGATCGCCGTCATGAGGCCCTTGTGCTCGCGGTGCATGTAGTCGAGCAGCTCGCGCTCGAAGCGACGCACGTCGGCCACCGGGACGTCGTCCAGCTTGCCGTTGGTGCCGGCCCAGACGGAGACGACCTGGTCCTCGGTCGGGTACGGGGCGTACTGCGGCTGCTTCATCAGCTCCATCATGCGCTGACCGCGCTCGAGGGACGCCTTCGAGGCCGCGTCCAGGTCGGACCCGAAGGCGGCGAACGCCTCCAGCTCACGGAACTGGGCCAGGTCCAGCTTCAGGCGGCCGGAGACCTGCCGGATCGCCTTGTGCTGGGCGGCGCCACCGACTCGCGACACGGAGATACCGACGTTCAGGGCCGGGCGCTGGCCCGAGTTGAACAGGTCGGACTCCAGGAAGCACTGGCCGTCGGTGATGGAGATGACGTTGGTCGGGATGTACGCCGAGACGTCGTTGGCCTTGGTCTCGATGATCGGCAGACCGGTCATCGAGCCGGAGCCCATGTCCTCCGACAGCTTCGCGCAGCGCTCGAGCAGCCGGGAGTGCAGGTAGAAGACGTCACCCGGGTAGGCCTCACGGCCCGGCGGGCGGCGCAGCAGCAGGGAGACGGAGCGGTAGGCCTCGGCCTGCTTCGACAGGTCGTCGAAGATGATCAGGACGTGCTTGCCGTCGTACATCCACTCCTGGCCGATGGCGGAGCCGGTGTACGGGGCGAGGTACTTGAAGCCCGCCGGGTCCGACGCCGGGGCGGCGACGATGGTGGTGTACTCCAGCGCGTCCGCGTCCGCGAGCGACTGGCGCACGCTCGCGATGGTGGAGCCCTTCTGGCCGATGGCGACGTAGATGCAGCGGACCTGCTTGTTCACGTCACCGGAGCGCCAGGCCTCCTTCTGGTTGATGATCGTGTCGATCGCCAGGGCGGTCTTGCCCGTCTGGCGGTCGCCGATGATCAGCTGACGCTGGCCGCGGCCGATCGGGGTCATCGCGTCGACGGCCTTGTAGCCCGTCTCGAGCGGCTCGTGCACCGACTTGCGCTGCATGACCGTGGGGGCCTGCAGCTCCAGGGCGCGACGGCCGGTGGACGCGATCTCGCCGAGGCCGTCGATCGGGTTGCCCAGGGGGTCGACGACCCGGCCCAGGTAGCCCTCGCCGACCGGCACGGAGAGGACCTCGCCGGTGCGGGTGACCGACTGGCCCTCCTCGATACCGGCGAACTCACCGAGGATGACGACACCGATCTCGCGCTCCTCGAGGTTGAGGGCGAGGCCGAGGGTGCCGTCCTCGAACTTCAGCAGCTCGTTCGCCATGACCGAGGGAAGACCCTCGACCCTGGCGATGCCGTCCATGGCCTGCGAGACCGTGCCGACCTCTTCGCGCGAGGCCGCGTCCGGCTTGTACGACTGGACATAGGTCTCCAGCGCGTCCCGGATCTCCTCCGGCCGGATCGTGAGCTCCGCCATCTGGGTTCCCTGCTCTCCTTGTTGGGCCCGTAAGTCTGTCTTTGGGGGGTTTTGGGGGCTGACCCCCCAATTCAGGCAATCGGCCCAACTCGGGCCGTACCCCTACTTTGAGTTGGTTGTCCGGCGTCAGCCGGCCAGCCGCCGTGCCGCGTCGTCCAGCCGCTCCGCGATGGAGCCGCTGATGACCTCGTCGCCGACCCGGACCTCGATACCGCCGATGACGGCCGGGTCCACGTCCAGGTTGAGGTGCATGTCGCGGCCGTACAGCCGTCCCAGCACATCGCCGAGGCGCTGCTTCTGGGTGTCGCTCAGCGGTACCGCGGTCACGACCACGGCGACCATCCGGTTGCGGCGCTCGGCGGCCAGCTTGGACAGGGCCTCGAGCCCTGCTTCCAGGCTACGGCCACGCGGCGCACTCACAAGACGGTCGACCAGCCGCTCGGTCACCGGGTTGGCGCGACCACCGAGCAGCGTGTGCAGCAGCGTGGTCTTCGCCGAGGTGAGAGCGGTGCGGTCGGTCAGCGCGGAGCGCAGCTCCTTGTTGTCGGCGACGATGCGGCCGAACCGGAACAGTTCGTCCTCGACGTCGTCGAGCGAGCCGGCGCGCTGGGCGGCGGTCAGGTCCGCGGAGTCGGCGAGCTCCTCGAGCACGTCGACCAGGTCGCGGGACGCCGACCAGCGGGAGCGGACCATGCCGGAGACGAGATCGATCGTCTCGCCGCCGACCTGGCTGCCCAGGACGCGGGTGATCAGCTCGGCCTTGGCCTCACCGGGCTGGGCCGGGTCGGTCAGGACCCGTCGCAGCGACACCTCGCGGTCGAGCAGCG
The DNA here is from genome assembly GCF_040680895.1 of Streptomyces sp. NPDC051940. NCBI lineage: Bacteria > Bacillati > Actinomycetota > Actinomycetes > Kitasatosporales > Streptomycetaceae > Streptomyces > Streptomyces sp. NPDC051940. The sequence goes on from NZ_JBFAXR010000005.1 coordinate 39,780, forward strand.
CGGTGACGGCGGCCAGCTCGTCGGCGAGCTTCGCCACGTCGACCGAGGTGTTGTCGGTCAGCGCGTCGAGCCGCTCCCGGGCGGCGGCCTGTGCCTCGCGGCTCGCTCCGTTCATCGAGCTGCCCCGGTCTCCGCACCGGCGCCGGCAGTGGCCTGCGTCTCGAGCTCGTCCAGGAAGCGGTCGATGACGCGCGACTGGCGGGCGTGGTCCTCGAGGGACTCGCCGACCAGCTTGCCGGCCAGGTCGGTGGCGAGCTTGCCCACGTCCTGGCGCAGCGACAGGGCTGCGGCCTTCTGGTCCGCGGCGAGCTGGGCGTGGCCGGCGGCGATGATCTCGTCGCGCTGGCGCTGCCCCTCGGCACGCATCTCGGCCTTGAGGAGTTCGCCCTCCTCACGGGCCTTCTCACGGAGCCGGTTGGCCTCACGCTGGGCCTCGGCGAGCTGCTCCTTGTACTGCTGGAGCGTCTCCTCGGCCTCGATCTGAGCCGCCTCGGCCTTCTCCATGCCGCCTTCGATGGAGGCGTGCCGCTCGTCGAGCACCTTGTTGATGCGCGGGAGGAGCACCTTCGCCAGCAGGCCGAAGACGATGAAGAACGCGATCAGGCCGATGACGAGTTCCGGCAGCGGCGGAACGAGGGGGTTCATCTCCTCGCCCTCAGCCGCAATCTGCAGGAGAGTCACGTCGTTGCCTTTCGTCGAAAGTGTCAGAGAGGCTGGATCACTGACCGAACACGAACGGCATGACGATGCCGATCAGGGCGAGCGCCTCACAGAAGGCGAAGCCCAGGATCATGTTGGTACGGATCAGACCGGTGGCCTCGGGCTGACGGGCCATGGCCTGCACACCGTTACCGAAGATGTAGCCGATGCCGATGCCGGGGCCGATGGCGGCGAGGCCGTAGCCGATGGAGCCGAGCGAACCGGAGACCTCAGCGGCGGTGGTGATAGCGGACATGCCGGTTATTCCTTCTCTTTGCGCGAACCGGTGGGGGTTGGCCACCGGACGTTCCGGGGGTTGGGGTTCTCAGTGCGCTTCTTCGAGCGCGCCGGAGATGTAGCTGGCAGACAGCGTCACGAAGACGTACGCCTGCACGGCCTGGATGAACAGCTCGAAGGCGATCATCACGCAGACCATGATGAAGGCGACGGGCGCGTACACGAACCCGAGACCGTTCAGGAAGAAGTAGGTCGCGATCGTGAACATCACGATCAGCAGGTGACCCGCGAACATGTTCGCGAAGAGTCGGACGGCGTGGGTGAACGGGCGGACCAGGACGTTCGAGAAGAACTCGATGACCATGACCAGCGGAAGGACCGCGCCCAGCTCCTTGTTGTAGCCGGTGAGGTTCTTCAGGCCGCCGACGAAGCCGTGCTTCTTGAAGGTCAGCGTCATCCAGGTCACGTAGACCACGAGGGCCAGGCCGGCCGGGAAGGCGATGATCGACGTCACCGGGAACTGGGCGAGCGGGATGATCGACCAGAGGTTCATCATCCAGACGAAGAAGAACAGGGCGACCATGAGGGGAACCCACTTCTCGCCCTCCCTCTTGCCCAGCGTCTCGTAGACGATGCCGCGGCGGACGAAGTCGTAACCCGCCTCACCGACCATCTGCAGCTTGCCGGGGACGACCTTGGGCTTGGCAAAGGCCATCCAGAAGAACACGCCCAGGACCAGCGTCGAGAGCAGCGCCAGCAGCATCGGCTTGTTGAACTCGACGCCGCCGACGGTGAACATCGGCTCGAAGATGAAGGAGTGCAGGCCCGGGGCCTGGAATCCGCAACCGCCGTCGACGAAGATCTTGCAGCTCGTGTCGAAAGCGAGCGTGGTGGAGTCGGCACTCACCGGCGAGCTCCTTCGGTGTGACGCATGGAAACGGAATCCTCAAGGTGTCGGCGCGGCGCGCAGCCGCGGGTCGGCACTGGACTGGACTTCAGCGTGATGGGGGGTGCACTCTGCTCGGCGCATCCACCGGGCCGGGAGGCCCTTCCGCCCATCAGCGTGGCACGGGGACGATAGCAGTCCCGGGAGCGGCTGAGCGCACCGGGTCTCATCAGTGCGCCCCTGTCTGTTTGTGGTCCTGGCCGTCGGAGGCGGAGTCGCCGCTCTTCTCGGGTTCCACGTACAGGGTCTTGGCCTTCAGATAGCCGCGGCCCATGGCCACGATCCACACCAGGGCGGTGCCGAGGATGGTCAGGCCGAAGACCTTGGTGTCGAAGAGGTCCGTGTTCTTGAACACGGCGAGCACGACGCCCAGCAGCAACAGCTGGGTCATGTACGTGATCAGACCCACACCCATCATGAGTTCGGGGTGCTTGTGGGAGAGGCGCTGAAGTGCGAACAGACCGAGGCCGAAGAAGACCATCACTACTACGGTGGCGGCGGCAGCCCCGATACCGCCCTTGACGCCCGACACCAGTGACCCGATGATCACGGCGAGGACGCCCGCGAGGGCGGTCGGAATCGCGGCGCCGCGGAGTACCCGGGCGTCGTTGACCTGCATCTAGCTATCTCCGGCGGGGAGTCGGGAGCAACTGGTCGTCGTTGACGAGCGTATCCCCGGGGCGAGGCGCGCACGTACGGTCAGGTACGCACGGCCGTCACGCCAGAGAACCGCCGCACTACGGTCCTTCGGCTCATCACCGGGTTCTCGTGAACGGTATCACAAAGTCCTTGACCCGAGCTTTACTCAAGGAGTGTGGTTGCGGTCACACGGAGGAGTTACTGCGCGTGTCGCTCGTTGCGCCGCGCCGCGGGATGCGTATGGGCACGTGACGGGCCCGCGTTCAGTGGCCGGGCCGACGCCAGCGGGCGCGTTCGCCCACCGCTGTGGCACCGACCAGGACCTTCTCCGGTTCGTCGGCGGCGGACCCCGGTTGGGGCTCGGGGAGGGGGTGTTGCGGGCGGCGGTAGCGGGGCGGGACGAAGCGCTGCGCCCAGCGGGGGACGGTCGGGGTGTACCGCGGGAGCAGGAGTACGACGAGGCCGACCGCCGAGAGGCCGACGATCGCGAAGAGGATCCACAACTGGTCGGACTGGACCGAGAACGTCACCATGCCGAAGGCCACGAGCGCCGCCCAGAAGTACATCAGCAGCACGGCCCGCATGTAGGAGTGCCCCATCTCCAGCAGCCGGTGGTGGAGATGGCCGCGGTCGGCGGCGAACGGGGACTGGCCGCGCCAGGTCCGCCGGACCACGGCGAGGACCAGGTCCGCGATCGGCACCGTCAGGATCGTCAGCGGCAGGACGAGCGGGATGAAGACGGGGACCGTCGCCTTGACGGTCTCGCGCTCGCCACCCGTGAAGAGGTTCATCGCGTCGGGGTCGACCTGCCCCGTGATGGAGATCGCGCCGGCCGCGAGGACGAGCCCCAGCAGCATGGAGCCGGAGTCGCCCATGAAGATGCGCGCCGGATGCATGTTGTGCGGGAGGAAGCCGAGGCACATGCCGAGCAGGATCGCCGAGAACAGGGCCGCGGGCGCCGCCGCCTCGATGCCGTAGCCGTACCAGATGCGGTAGGCGTACAGGAAGAACGCCGCCGCGGCGATGGCCACCATGCCGGCCGCCAGCCCGTCCAGGCCGTCGACGAAGTTCACGGCGTTGATGGAGATCACGACCAGCGCCACGGTCAGCAGCGTGCCCTGCATCGGCGTGAGGATGACGTTGCCCACCGTCGGGATCGGCAGCCACAGCACGGTCAGGCCCTGCAGCACCATCACGCCCGCGGCGACCATCTGCGCGCCCAGTTTGACCAGGGCGTCGACGCCCCACTTGTCGTCCAGGACACCGAGCAGCCAGATCAGCGCCGCCCCGGAGAGCAGCGCCCGCGGCTCGTTCAGCTCGAAGACGAACTCGAAGGCGTCCAGTTTGGAGGCGACCAGCAGCGCCGCGCACAGACCGCCGAACATCGCGATGCCGCCGAGCCGGGGCGTCGGCTCGCGGTGGACGTCGCGGTCCCGGATCTCGGGCATGGCACCGGCGGCGATGGCGAACTTCCGCACCGGGCCCGTCAGCAGATATGTGACGGCGGCCGCGATGAACAGCGTCAGCATAAATTCGCGCACAGGGTGCCCCACGAGTTCCAGTAGCCGATTCAGCCCCACACGATAGCCGCTCCCCCGAACGGCGGTGCCCGCCTTGGTTCACCAACCAAGACCCGCGGCGGGCGCCGCCGGTTGCAGGGATACCGCGGGCGCCCTACAGGGCGGAACGGGCCGGGACGCCCGTCAGCGCCGTCACGACCGGGTCGAGGGCCTGCTGGATCTCCTCGCCCACGGCCCGGAAGTAGGTGACCGGCGCCCCGTACGGGTCCCCCACCTCGTCGGCCTCCACACTCGGCGCGAGCAGCCAGCCACGCAGCGCAGCGGCGGCCCGTACCAGGGCGGCGGCGCGGGCCACGGCGCCGTCCTCCGGCGGCGGGAGGGTGGCGGCGTCTATGGCCCGGACCAGCCGGGCGAACTCCTTCAGCGTGAAGGTGCGCAGGCCCGCGGAGTGCCCCATGGAGATCACCTGGGCCCGGTGGTCGCGGGTGGCGGTGAGCACCAGGTCGGCCTCGATGACGTGCTCGTCGCGCAGCTCACGGCCGGTGAATCCTTCCGCCTGCGCGCCCATCTCGTGCAGCACGGTGGCGGCGTGCGCCTCCATCTGCGCGCCCTCGTGCCCCCAGGTGCCCGCGGACTCCACCAGGATGTCGCGGGCACCGTCGCCCAGCCGCACGTCCAGGGCATGCCGCGTCAGCCGCTCGGTGATCGGCGAGCGGCAGACGTTGCCCGTGCTGACGTGGAGGATGCGGAAGGTGCCTATGCCACGCCCGTAGGGGGCATTCACCGCTTCCTCGGGGGCCTGGGGGCCCGCGCGGTCGTCACTCAGCCACCTCGAGGTCGGGTACGACCTCGCGCAGCTGCTCCGCCGTCAGCGCGCCCGCGCGCAGCAGCACCGGCGTCTTGCCCGTGACGTCCACGATGGACGAGGGGACGCTGCGCGGGGTGCGGCCGCCGTCGAGGTAGACGGAGACGGAGTCGCCGAGCATGTCCTGGGCGGCGTCGCAGTCCTGCGGCGCGGGGTGGCCCGTGAGGTTGGCACTGGAGACGCCCATCGGGCCGACCTCGGTGAGCAGTTCGATGGCGACCGGGTGCAGCGGCATCCGGATCGCGACGGTGCCGCGGGTGTCGCCGAGGTCCCAGGTCAGGGACGGCTGGTGCTTGGCGACGATGGTCAGCGCGCCGGGCCAGAAGGCGTCGACGAGCTCCCAGGCCGACTCGGAGAGGTCCGTGACCAGGCCGTGCAGGGTGTTGGGGGAGCTGACGAGGACGGGCGTGGGCATGGCGCGCCCACGGCCCTTGGCCTCCAGCAGCGAGGCGACGCCCTCGATGCTGAAGGCGTCGGCACCGATGCCGTACACCGTGTCGGTGGGGAGAACGACCAGCTCACCGCGGCGGACGGCGGACGCGGCCTCGCGCAGTCCGGTCTTGCGGTCGGTTGGGTCGCCGCAGTCGTAGCGCCGTGCCATGGACTTCAAGCCTCCTCGTGCTGCTGCGTACGTTGATGTCTGCGGGGCCGCCTAGCGGGCGACACGGCGGGCCGTGGCGAACCGCGGCCGGTTGTTCAGGTCCGGATGGTCCGCGGCGTCCGCCCAGCCCCGCTCCTCGGTGAAGATCCAGGGCACCTGCCCGCCCTGGGTGTCGGCGTGCTCGACCACGACGACCCCGCCCGGGCGCAGCAGCCGCTGGGCGGTGCGCTCGATGCCGCGGATGCAGTCCAGCCCGTCCTCGCCCGAGAACAGCGCGAGCTGCGGGTCGTGGTCGCGCGCCTCGGGGGCGACGTACTCCCACTCGGTCAGCGGGATGTACGGCGGATTGCTGATGACCAGGTCGACCTGGCCGTTCAGCTCGGGCAGCGCGGTCAGCGCGTCCCCCGCGTGCAGAACGACGCGGGAGCCCTCGACGTTCTTCCGGGTCCACTTCAGCGCGCCCTCGTCCAGCTCCACGGCGTGCACCCGGGAGCGGGGCACCTCCTGGGCCAGGGCGAGCGCGATGGCGCCGGAGCCGGAGCACAGGTCGACGATCAGCGGCTCGACCACGTCCATGGCGCGTACGGCCCCTATGGCCCACTCCACCACGGACTCGGTCTCCGGCCGCGGCACGAAGACGCCCGGCCCGACCTGCAGCTCGAGATAGCGGAAGTACGCCAGGCCCGTGATGTGCTGGAGCGGCTCGCGGGCCTCGCGGCGGGCGATCGCCTCCCAGTAGCGGGCGTCGAAGTCGGCGTCCGGCACCAGGTGCAGCTGGCCGCGCTTGACCCCGTGCACCCAGGCGGCGAGCTCCTCCGCGTCATGCCGCGGCGAGGGCACGCCGGCGTCGGCCAGTCGCTGGGTGGCCTGCGCCACCTCGGCGAGCAGCACGCTCCGAGCGCCCGCGGGGCGGCCCCCGGTCTCATGCAGCACTGTCGAGCCTTCCGTTGTCGTACCGCTGTCGTACCGCGCAGGTCTACTGCGCGGCTGCGAGCTTCGCCGCGGAGTCGGCGTCCACGCAAGCCTGGATCACCGCGTCCAGCTCGCCGTCGAGGACCTGGTCGAGGTTGTACGCCTTGAAGCCAACCCGGTGGTCGGAGATGCGGTTCTCCGGGAAGTTGTACGTCCGGATCTTCTCCGAGCGGTCCACCGTGCGGACCTGGCTGCGACGGGCGTCGGCGGCTTCCTTCTCCGCCTCCTCCTGCGCCGCGGCGAGCAGCCTGGAGCGAAGGATACGCATCGCCTGCTCCTTGTTCTGCAGCTGGCTCTTCTCGTTCTGGCAGGAGGCCACGACTCCGGTCGGCAGGTGCGTGATGCGCACGGCGGAGTCGGTGGTGTTCACGGACTGCCCGCCGGGGCCCGAGGAGCGGTAGACGTCGATGCGCAGATCGTTCGGGTTGATCTCCACGTCGATCTCCTCGGCCTCGGGCGTGACCAGCACACCGGCCGCGGAGGTGTGGATCCGGCCCTGGGACTCGGTGGCCGGCACGCGCTGCACGCGGTGCACGCCGCCCTCGTACTTCAGCCGCGCCCAGACGCCCTGGCCGGGCTCGGTGGCGCCCTGGCCGCCCTTGGTCTTCACCGCGACCTGGACGTCCTTGTAGCCGCCCAGCTCGGACTCGGTGGCGTCGATGACCTCGGTCTTCCAGCCGACGCGCTCGGCGTAGCGGAGGTACATCCGCAGCAGGTCGCCGGCGAACAGCGCCGACTCGTCGCCGCCCGCGCCCGCCTTGACCTCCAGGATCACGTCCTTGTCGTCGCTGGGGTCGCGCGGGACGAGGAGGAGGCGGAGCTTCTCGGTGAGCTCCTCGCGCTGCTTCTCCAGGTCCTTGACCTCGGCGGCGAAGTCCGGGTCGTCGGCCGCCAGCTCGCGGGCCGTGCCGATGTCGTCGCCGGTCTGCTTCCAGGAGCGGTACGTGCTCACGATCGGGGTGAGCTCGGCGTAGCGCTTGTTCAGCCGCATCGCCTCACGCTGGTCGGCGAAGACCGACGGGTCGGCGAGCCGCGTCTCGAGATCGGCGTGTTCGGCGGTCAGGTCTTCGACAGCCTCGAACATCGGGGGCTCCTGGGGCGGGGATGGGATGGGCCGGGACCGACAAAGGCGCCGGTCCCCGCGCGCGCCCGGAAACGGGGTACGCGGGGCCGGCGCCTGGGAAGTCGCTACTTCGCGGCGGCCTTCTTGCCGAAGCGGGCCTCGAAGCGGGCCACGCGGCCACCGGTGTCGAGGATCTTCTGCTTGCCGGTGTAGAACGGGTGGCACTCGGAGCAGACCTCGGCACGGATGGTGCCGGAGGTGAGGGTGCTACGGGTGGTGAACGAGGCGCCACAGGTGCAGCTGACCTGGGTCTCGACGTACTCCGGGTGGATGTCGCGCTTCAAGGGATTCTCCTGGGTTGTGGGAGGGCGCCGGGTCGCAGGCGGCGGGTGCCGCGTGCGTGAACCGGGGCCGACTAACCAGTGTGCCACTTCTACGGCCACCAGCCAAAACGGGGACGGGGGGTTCCGTATTCCGCTCCGGTCGCGCTGCGGGGGCTGCGCCCCCGGGCCCCCTTGTCGGCGCTTCGCGCCATCCGGCCTCAGACGCCGGCCGGGCTGTATCGGCGCTTCGCGCCTCGTCCTCAAACGCCGGACGGGCTTGATTGGCGCTTCGCGCCTCGTCCTCGGGCGCCGGACGGGCTTTTGTGCTCGCCTCGGTCTCTTATCCGGCGTTCGCGGTGTCCGGGGTCGTGTCGTTCTTCTGGGTTTCTTCCGCCGCGCTGTTCTTCAGGGCCGACTTCGGGATGGCCTGGTCCGCCTTCAGGGCTGCCCAGACCTCGTCCGCCTGGGCGGTGAGCGGGACCACCCGGTTCGGGTCCTGGGTGTCGTACGTCACGGGGAGGGTGACCATCTGGATGTCGTTCGAGCCGATCGAGCGGACGCTCTTCGCCAGGTTCATCAGGTCCGTGACCGAGGAGAGGCCCTTGTCCGTGGTGATCGACGACGTCGCGGTGTCCGCGAGCCCGTACAGGCGCGTGGGGCTGGAGAAGACGCCGATGTCCTTGACCTGCTCCAGCAGGGCCCTGATGAACGTCTGCTGCAGCTTGATGCGGCCCAGGTCGCTGCCGTCGCCTATGGCGTGGCGGGTGCGGACCAGGCCCAGCGCCTGCTCGCCGTTCAGCGTGTGGGTGCCGGCGGAGAGCTTGAGGTGGGAGTCGGGGTCGTCGATCGACTCCGTGGTGGTGATCTCGACGCCGCCCAGCTTGTCGATCAGCTTCTTGAAGCCCGTGAAGTCGACCTCGACGAAGTGGTCGATCCGGATCCCGGTCATCGCCTCGACGGTCTTCACCGAGCACGCCGGGCCACCGGTCGAGTACGCGGAGTTGAACATCACGCGCTCCGCCGCCGGGGTGGTCGCGCCGTCCTCCTGGACGCACGACGGCCGGCTGACGAGCGTGTCGCGGGGGATGGAGACGACCGACGCCTTCTTCCGGTCGTCGTAGAGGTGGACGACCATCGCGGTGTCCGACCGGGCGCCGTCCTCGGCGCCGTACTTCGCGTTGTCGCCGGAGCGGGAGTCGGAGCCGAGGACCAGGATGTCCAGCGAGCCGTTGTCGACGTCCTCGGGGCGGTCCGCGCCGAGCTTGGCGTCGAGGTCGACGCTCGTCAGATTGCCGTTCAGCTTGGCGTACGCGAAGCCCGCGAGCCCGCCGCCCACGACGACGATCGCCGCCACCGCCCAGGCGGAGACGACCAGCGCCGTACGGCGGCGGCTGCGCTCGCGGGGCTTGCGGCGGCGGCCCTTGCCGCCCCTGGATATTCGGGGCGGGCGCGGGCCGCGGTCGGCTGCGGAATTGTCCGGCATCTGATCACATTCTGGTATCGGGGCTACCCGAAAGGGTTACATACGAATGTTCGGATACGCAAAGGATCTCCGGGCCGAGCGGCCCGGAGATCCTCTGTATTACGCCCTTGACCTGCGGTTTAGCCCCAGAGGTTGTAGTTCTGGTAGCCCGTGTAGATCTTGATGCGGGAACCGAACAGCGACGACGTCCCCTGACCCGTCCCCGGGTAGAGGTAGAGCGTGCCGCCGGGGGTGCGGGCGATCCAGTCGGCGATGCCGTCACCGGTGACGTCGCCGGGGGCGGCGAGCACGTTGTAGTCGGTCCAGGTGCGCACCTGGACCCGGGCCGCGAACGGCGCCGCGGCCTTGCCGGTGCCCTTCAGCAGGAACACCGCCCCGTCGCTGGAGCGGCGGGCCAGGATGTCCGCCCGGCCGTCCCGGTTCAGATCCCCGCTGCCGCGGAAGGAGTTGTACCCGCTGTAGCCGGACCCGGCGTAGATCCGGGCGTCGAACGTGCCGTTACCCTTGCCCGGGTAGACGTACATCTTGCCGTCGGACTGCACCGAGACGACGTCCGGGTAGCGGTCGCCGGTCAGATCGCCGGGGGCCGCGGTGTACTTGCGGGTCCCCCAGCTGCCGAAGAGCTTGGTGTCGGTGTACGTCGAGCTGCTCGCCGAGCGGTGGCGCCAGTAGATGGTGCCGGTGGACGTGCCGCGCAGCAGGTAGTCCTGGTAGCCGTCGCGGTTGAGGTCCGTCTGCAGCACCAGGTTGTACCGGCTCCAGTCGCCGGACAGCTTGGTCAGCGGGGCGAGGCCGCTGCCCGTGGACTTCTTGTAGTAGCCCGTGCCGTCCTTGTGGCGCAGGAAGACGTCGGCCTTGCCGTCCCGGCTGATGTCGTTGTCGTCGATCTTCGGGTGGACGTACGGGAAGTGGTAGCCGACCTTGGTGAACGCCTGGTAGGAGCCCAGGTAGTTGCAGGCCGTGGCGCCGTCGCCGATGCCCCACGAGGTGACGCCGATCACCTCGCCGTTCATCACCATCGGGCTGCCGGAGTCGCCCGGGCAGACCGTGGCGCCGGTGGCGTCGTTCCCCGTGCCGGGCTGGCCGGCGCAGATCATCTTCGACGGCTGGAAGGTGCCGGGCGAGAACTGGTCGAGGTTCGTCTTGCACTCGGCGCCGGGGTGCAGCGGCAGCTCGATCTTCTGCAGGGTGCTCGCCAGGCTGGCGGTGCTCTCGTCCGAGCCGGTCAGCCCCCAGCCGTACGAGACGGCGGTCTGGCCCGTCGTGTACTCGACCGGGTGGTCCTCGATCCACTTGGTGGTGACCCCGGACGCCGGCTTGGCGAGGGTCAGCACCGCGATGTCGTTGTTGATCGTCGAGTCGCTGTAGCCCTCGCGGACATAGGTCCGCGTGACGTCGATGAACTGGCCCTTGCTGTTGTCGGGCCCGCCCGCGAGCAGGTTCGTACCCGCCAGCACCGCGCCGTAGTTGGCCCAGTCGAGCCGGCCGCCGCTGCCGTTGTAGAGGCAGTGCGCGGCGGTGACCACCTTGTTCGGCGCGACCAGCGTGCCGCCGCAGGTGAAGTAGTAGGTGTCGCCGGTCTTGTTCCAGTCGAAGAACAGCTGCACCACATAGGGCGCCTCGCTGTACGACGTGTCGGAGCCGCCGATGATGTTGGTGTGGACCTCGCCCTCACCGGTGTCGACGACCGTGTAGCCCTTGGGCGGCAGCAGTTCGGGGCGCGACGCCGAGTCGTCCGCGAAGGACGTGGCGGCCAGCGTGCCCCCGCCGACGAGCGCCAGGGCGACGGCGGCGATGGTTATTCGGCGCGCCGTACGGCGCTTGTGGCGACCCTCGCCACGGCGGAAGAGATTACGCACCCGATCTCCCGTGGGTTCGAAGACTTGAGTGCTTCAGGACGGGAGACGGCAAAGCAAGCGATGTACGGGCCGGTCGTGCCCCCTGGTCCAGATCCGGCGCAGGGCCCCCACCTTCGGCGTCGCGATCCTATACGCACACCGGCCCCCTGCCGCCACGGGGGGGCAGGGGGCCGGTGTCACGGAAGGGACGTGACCGATCAGTCGCCGTTCGGCATCGGGGTCGTCTTCTGGATCTGCAGCAGGAACTCCGCGTTGGACTTCGTCTGCTTCATCTTGTCCAGCAGCAGCTCCATCGCCTGCTGCGAGTCGAGCGCGTGCAGCACCCGGCGCAGCTTCCAGACGACCGCGAGCTCCTCGGCGCCCATGAGGATCTCTTCCTTACGGGTGCCGGACGCGTCCACGTCCACCGCCGGGAAGATGCGCTTGTCCGAGAGCTTCCGGTCGAGCTTGAGCTCGAGGTTGCCGGTGCCCTTGAACTCCTCGAAGATCACCTCGTCCATCCGGGAGCCGGTGTCGACCAGCGCGGTGGCGAGGATGGTCAGCGAGCCGCCGTCCTCGATGTTCCGCGCGGCGCCGAAGAAGCGCTTAGGCGGGTAGAGCGCGGTCGAGTCGACACCACCGGACAGGATGCGGCCGGAGGCCGGGGCGGCCAGGTTGTAGGCGCGGCCCAGACGGGTGATCGAGTCCAGCAGCACGACCACGTCGTGGCCCAGCTCCACCAGGCGCTTGGCGCGCTCGATGGACAGCTCCGCGACCGTGGTGTGGTCCTCGGCCGGGCGGTCGAAGGTCGAGGAGATGACCTCGCCCTTGACCGAGCGCTGCATGTCGGTGACCTCTTCCGGACGCTCGTCGACCAGGACGACCATCAGGTGGCACTCGGGGTTGTTGTGGGTGATCGCGTTGGCGACCGCCTGCAGGATCATGGTCTTGCCGGTCTTCGGCGGGGCCACGATCAGACCTCGCTGGCCCTTGCCGATCGGCGCGACCAGATCGATGATCCGGGTCGTCAGCACGCCCGGGTCGGTCTCCAGGCGCAGCCGCTCCTGCGGGTACAGCGGGGTCAGCTTGCCGAACTCCGGACGGCCGCGGCCCTGCTCGGGCGCCTGGCCGTTGACGGAGTCCAGGCGCACCAGCGCGTTGAACTTCTCGCGCCGCTCGCCTTCCTTGGGCTGGCGCACCGCGCCGGTGACGTGGTCGCCCTTGCGCAGGCCGTTCTTGCGGACCTGGGCGAGGGAGACGTAGACGTCGTTCGGGCCCGGCAGGTAGCCGGAGGTGCGGACGAACGCGTAGTTGTCGAGGATGTCCAGGATGCCCGCGACGGGGATCAGGACGTCGTCGTCGGAGACCTGCGGCTCGTTGCCGAACTCCTCGCGGTCACGGCCGCGGCCCCGGCGGTCGCGGTAGCGGCCGCGGCGTCCGCGCCGGCCGCCGTCGTCGCCGAAGTCGTCGTCGCGGCGGTCGTCGCGGCCGCGGTCGCGGTTGCCGCCGCCCTGGTTCTGCTGGCCGCGGTCGCGGTCACGGCCGCCGCCCTGGGACTGGCCGCCCTGCTGGCCGCCGTCGCCCTTGTCGCCGCGCTGGCGGTCCTGTCGGTCCTGGCGGTCCTGGCGGTCGCGCCGGTCCCGGCGGCCCTGGCGGTCACGCCCGCGGCCCTCGCCCCGGCCCTCGGCGGTGTCCGCGGCGGCCTCGGCGCCGGCGTCCGCCTTGGTCTCGGCGGCCTCGGCGGCCTTCGCGTCGCCCTCGGCCTTCACCGACTCGCTCTTGCCCTTGGGCTGGCCGGGGATGTCGATCTGCTGCTGGGCGTCGGCGGCCGCCTTGTCACCCTTGGTCTCCGTGCCGGTGTCACCCGCACGGGTCCGCGAGGTGGCGCGGCGCTTCGGCTTGGTCTCGGCAGCGCCCTCGGCGGCGGGAGCGGCGGCGCCCTCGGTGGCGGCGGACGCGCCGCCGCCGGCCTGGCGCTCCTTGATCACATCGATCAGCTGGCTCTTGCGCATCCGCGCGGTGCCCTTGATGCCGAGGCCGGAGGCGACCTGCTGCAGCTCGGCGAGGACCATGCCCTCGAGGCCCGTGCCGCGCCGGCGCCGCGTGCTCGTCGCACGGGCCGGGGTGCCCTCGGCGTTGGGAGCGTCGGCGGGGCTGGCTGTGCCCTCGGCAGTCACGCCCATCAGATCGGTGGTGTCGCTCACGAAGGGTCCTTCCCTGGAGCGGGCGTCGGCCTGTCTGGCTCGGCGACCGGTTGTGCTTCTCCGGCGGCGATCCGCTTGGTGTGGATGGAGCCGCCGGGGCGGTGTTCCGCCGGATGGCGGAGAGGTCTGTGCGGGGTGGCGCGCTTGGCCGGCGTCTGCGGCAGCAGATGTGAGGCCCGCGCCGTCGGGAGCGTCACACTGCGCAGCGCAGGCTGCGCAGGCAGTGGGACAGTCAGGGGGCTCCCGGAAGAGGGCGGTCCCTAATGAGGCTCACCCCCGTGGGACCACGGCACACGGCACAACAGCTCTACGTTGTCGCAACGACTGGCTTGGAGTGCTGGTGCTGCCTTGAGGTTAACACTATCGGATCCAACAAACATTCCCCCTCTCGACGTGTCAGTCACGCTTTCGATCAGATCAGCCCGCCAGCGGCAGGATCCCCGCACCGTCGCTGTCGAGCGTGAGCTGATTGGCCGCCCAGCCGGGACCCGCCGACTCCGCGGTCTTCTCCGCGGACCCCTCCGTGGTCAGGGCGAGCACCGTCGGTCCGGCACCGGACACGACGGCCGGGACTCCGTCGGCCCGCAGCCTGCTGACCAGCGAGATGCTCTCAGGCATGGCCGGCGAACGGTAGTCCTGGTGCAGCCGGTCCTCGGTGGCCGTGAGCAGCAGGTCGGGGCGCCGGGTGAGGGCCTCGACGAGCAGTGCGGCGCGTCCGGCGTTGGCGGCGGCGTCGGCGTGCGGCACGGTGCGCGGCAGCAGACCGCGCGCCTCCTCCGTCAGCACCGGCCGGCCGGGCACGAAGACCACCGGGACGACGGACGCGGCCGGGTCCAGGCGTACGGCGTGGGCGCTGCCCCCGTCGGTCCAGGCGATGGTGAAGCCGCCGAGCAGACAGGCCGCCACGTTGTCGGGGTGGCCCTCCAGCTCCGTGGCGAGGTCGAGCACGGCGTCGTCGGAGAGCCGCTCGGCGCCGCCGATGGTCACGGCGCGGGCGGCGAGGATGCCGGCGCAGATGGCCGCCGAGGACGAGCCGAGGCCGCGCCCGTGCGGGATCCGGTTGGCGCAGACGATCTCCAGGCCGCGCGGCTGGCCGCCGAGCAGCTCGAACGCGGCGCGCATCGCCCGTACCAGCAGATGCGACTCGTCGCGGGGCAGCGTGTCCGCGCCCTCGCCGGCGATGTCTATGTCCAGCCCGGACTCGGCGACGCGCACGACCACGTCGTCGTACAGGCCCAGGGCCAGGCCGAAGGCGTCGAAGCCCGGGCCGAGATTGGCGCTGGTCGCCGGTACGCGGACACGTACGGGGGCGGCGCGGAAGGCGGGACCGGCCATCGGTTGGGTGACTCTCCTCGTCGTACAGCGGTGTGGGAGGTGGGTGCCTGTGGGGGCTGTGCCGCGATGGGGTGCTACCCCGAAGGCCGCCCCGAAGCGTCAGCACGCGCATTGCGGGGATGGCTCAACGCCAGCTTATCGAAGGAAGGTTCTGTCGCGACATAGGGCGCACAGGAGGCGCACGGTGTGTTGCGACGGGCGGATTGTGCGACCCGGCTTCGCCGCGGCCCGCGCCGGAGGGTTCCGGCGCGGGGCGGCGGGATTCTCCGCGACGCTCAGGCCAGCCCGAGCCTCGCCGCCGCCGCGTCCGCGTCGACCTGGACGGTGACGGGCTGCGGGGCGCCGGCGATGGCCCAGTCGGGGTCCTTCAGACCGTTGCCGGTGACCGTGCAGACGATGCGCTGCCCGGGCTCGACGCGGCCCTGTTCGGCGGCCTGCAGCAGGCCCGCGACGGACGCCGCGGAGGCCGGCTCGACGAAGACGCCCTCGCGGGCGGCGAGCAGCTTGTACGCGCGCAGGATCTGCCGGTCGGTGACGGACTCGATGTGCCCGCCCGACTCGTCGCGGGCGGCCTCGGCGAACTTCCAGGAGGCGGGGTTGCCGATGCGGATGGCCGTGGCGAGCGTGGAGGGGTTCGGCACCGGCTCGCCGCGCACGATCGGGGCCGCGCCGGCCGCCTGGTAGCCCCACATGTGCGGCGTGTGGGTGGCCAGTCCGTCCGCGGCGTACTCCTGGTAGCCCTTCCAGTACGCCGTGATGTTGCCGGCGTTGCCGACGGGCAGGACGTGGATGTCCGGGGCGTCGCCGAGGGCGTCCACGATCTCGAACGCGGCGGTCTTCTGGCCCTCGATGCGCACCGGGTTCACGGAGTTGACCAGCGACACCGGGTACTTCTCCGACAGCCCGCGGGCAAGCGTGAGGCAGTCGTCGAAGTTGCCCTGGACCTCGAGGATCTTCGCGCCGTGCACCAGCGCCTGGCCCATCTTGCCCAGCGCGATCTTGCCCTGCGGGACGAGCACCGCGCAGACCATGCCGGCGCGGCCGGCGTAGGCCGCGGCGGAGGCGGAGGTGTTGCCGGTGGAGGCGCAGATGACGGCCTGGGAGCCCTCCTCCTTGGCCCGGGTGATGGCCATGGTCATCCCGCGGTCCTTGAAGGAGCCGGTCGGGTTGGCGCCCTCGACCTTGAGGAAGACGTCGCAGCGGGTGAGCTCGGAGAGCGTCAGCGCCTTGACGAGCGGGGTCCCGCCCTCGCCGAGGGTGATCACCTCGGTCGTCTCGCCGACCGGCAGCCGGTCGCGGTACTCCTCGATGATGCCCCGCCACTGGCGGGTGCCGGACATTCGCGGTTCATCGACGATTGCGTTCATTTCCGGTGCTCCCTTACTCCCCTTCGACGCGCATGATGCTCGCGACGTCACGCACGGTGTCCAGCTCGCGCAGCTTCCCGACGACGGCCTGCAGGGCGGAGTCGGGCGCCCGGTGCGTGACCACGACGAGGGACGCCTCTCCATCCTTGCCCTGCTGGCGCACGGTGTCGATCGACACGTCGTGCTCCGCGAAGATCGTCGCCACATGGGCGAGCACGCCCGGCTTGTCCGCCACGTCGAGGCTGATGTGGTAGCGCGTGACGACGTCGCCCATGGGGGCGACCTGCAGTCGCGCGTACGCGGACTCACCCGGCCCGTTGGACTCGCCCAGCTTGTGCCGGGCCACGGCCACCAGGTCGCCCAGCACGGCGCTGGCGGTGGGCGCGCCGCCTGCGCCCGGCCCGTAGAACATCAGCTGGCCGGCCGCGCTGGCCTCGACGAAGACGGCGTTGTACGCGCCGCGCACGGAGGCGAGGGGATGGCTGAGCGGGATCATCGCGGGGTGTACCCGGGCGGTGACGGTCCGGCCGTCGGCGCCGCGCTCGCAGATCGCCAGCAGTTTGACCGTGCAGCCCATCCGCTGGGCGGAGGCCATGTCGGCGGCGGTGACCTCGGTGATGCCCTCGCGGTGTACGTCGTCGAGGGAGACCCGGGTGTGGAAGGCGATGCCGGCCAGGATCGCGGCCTTGGCGGCGGCGTCGAAGCCCTCCACGTCGGCCGTGGGGTCGGCCTCGGCGTAGCCCAGGGCGGTGGCCTCGTCGAGGGCCTCGGCGTAGCCGGCGCCGGAGGTGTCCATCTTGTCGAGGATGAAGTTCGTGGTGCCGTTGACGATGCCCAGGACCCGGTTGACCCGGTCGCCGGCGAGGGACTCGCGCAGCGGGCGGATCAGCGGGATGGCGCCCGCGACGGCGGCCTCGTAGTAGAGGTCGACGCCGTGCTGCGCGGCGGCGGCGTAGAGGCTGGGGCCGTCCTCGGCGAGCAGGGCCTTGTTGGCGGTGACGACGGAGGCGCCGTGCTCGAAGGCGGTGGTGATCAGACTGCGGGCGGGCTCGACGCCGCCGATGACCTCGATGACGATGTCGAGGTCGCCGCGTTTGACCAGGGCCATGGCGTCCGTGGTGAGCAGCTCCTCGGGGATGCCCGGGCGGGCGCGCCCCTTGCGGCGGACGGCGACGCCCACCAGCTCCACCTCGGCGCCGATCCGGGCCGTGAGGTCGTCCGCGTGCGTCGTCATGATGCGGGCCACCTCGGAACCGACGGATCCGCAGCCCAGCAGCGCCACTTTGAGCTTGCGCCCAGTGCCCATGACGACCTCGCTTCAATCGTTGCGTCGTGCGTCCCCGTCTTGAGTGGGGACGTCCTAGTTTCACGCAGCGGGGGCCCGAGGGAACCCGCTGTCCGTATGGTGAGATTCGCGGCGCGGGAAGTGAGACGGTACCGTCCGCCGCCCCCCGCGCCGCAAGGAATCGCTAACCGACGTCCAGCCGCAGCAGATCCTCCTCCGTCTCCCGGCGGACGATCACCCGGGCCGCGCCGTCCTTGACGACGACGACCGGCGGCCGCAGGGCGTGGTTGTAGTTGCTGGCCATGGCCCGGCAGTACGCCCCGGTGGCCGGTACGGCGAGCAGGTCGCCGGGCGCCAGGTCGGACGGCAGGTACGCGTCGCGGACGACGATGTCGCCGGACTCGCAGTGCTTGCCGACGACGCGCGTCAGCATCGGCTCGGCGTCCGAGGTGCGCGAGACGAGCGCGACGGAGTACTCCGCGTCGTACAGCGCGGTGCGGATGTTGTCGGACATGCCGCCGTCGACGGAGACGTACGTCCGCAGCCCCGGCAGGTCCTTGATGGTGCCGACGGTGTAGAGCGTGAAGGCCGTCGGGCCGACGATCGCGCGGCCCGGCTCCACCGACAGCCGCGGCACGGTCAGGCCCGCGGCCGCGCACTCGCGGGTGACGATCTCGCTCAGCGACTTGGCGATCTCGTACGGCTCGCGCGGGTCGTCGTCGGAGGTGTACGCGATGCCCAGGCCGCCGCCGAGGTCGATCTCGGGCAGCTCGACGCCGTGCTCGTCGCGGATGTCGCGCAGCAGTCCGACGACGCGGCGGGCGGAGACCTCGAAGCCGGCCATGTCGAAGATCTGCGAGCCGATGTGGCTGTGGATGCCGACCAGCTCGAGCGAGTCGAGGTTCAGCACCCGGCGTACCGCCTCGGCGGCCTGGCCGTCCTGCAGCGCGAGGCCGAACTTCTGGTCCTCGTGGGCGGTGGCGATGAACTCGTGGGTGTGCGCCTCCACGCCCACGGTGACGCGGATCTGCACGCGCTGGCGCCTGCCGGCCCGCTCCGCGGCGGCGGCCACGCGCACGATCTCCTGGTACGAGTCGAGGACGATCCGGCCGACCCCGGCCTCGACGGCCCGCTCGATCTCCTCGACCGTCTTGTTGTTGCCGTGGAAGGCGATCCGCTCGGCGGGCATCCCGGCGTCCAGGGCGAGGCCCAGCTCGGCGCCGGAGCAGACGTCGAGGTTGAGGCCCTCCTCCTTCAGCCAGCGCACGATCGCCCGGGAGAGGAACGCCTTGCCCGCGTAGAACACGTCCGCGCCGGCGAACGCGTCCGCCCAGGCGCGGCAGCGGGCGCGGAAGTCGTCCTCGTCGAGGAAGTAGGCGGGGGTGCCGAACTCCTCCGCGAGGTCGGTCACCCGGATACCGCCCACGGTGGCGACGCCGTCGCCGTCGCGCCGGACGGTACGGGCCCACACCCGGGGGTCGAGCTCGTTGAGGTCCGGCGGCGGCGGGGTGTAGTGCCCCTCGGGCAGCACGTCGGCGTGCCGGGGTCCTGCGGGGTGGGCGGAGCGGCTCACGGTACTTCTTCTCCTCGGGGGCTTCTCGGGTCTGTGGTCGGGGCCGGGTGCGGGGCGGCTCAGAGGCGTTTCGGCGCGCTGACGCCGAGCAGGGCCAGTGCGTTCGCCAGCGCGGTGCGCGCCGCCTCGGCCGTGCGCAGCCGCTCGTGGTGGGCGGCCGTCGCGGGTTCGTCGCCGCGGGGGAGGCACGGGGCGCGGGTCAGGTACGCCAGGAGTTCGTCGGCGAGCGTCTCGGCGTACCGGGCGACCCGGTCGGGCGCGCGGTGGCGGGCTGCGGACTCCACGGCTTCGGGAAGCCCCGCAACGAGGGTTCGGAGAGCCGGGTGGGCCCCCTGGGTGGAACGGTACGGGGTGCCGTCCGCCCCGGGCACATCGGTCCCACCCTGCGGACAGGGCCCGCTGCCGGCGGCCGCGATCCCCAGCTCGCGGGCGGCCCGCCGCAGGGCGTGGGCCCGGGCGTGGGCGTACCGCACCAGGAACAGCGGGTTGCTCTCGCGCTGGACCAGCAGCCCGCCGTCCAGCCGGGGGTGGTCCTGCGCGGCGGGGCGCACCGAGGCCCACGTCAGGGCGTCCTCGGTGAAGGCGGCCGGATCGTGGGCGGGGAGGGGTACGACGTGCACGGGCTCCTCCGGCGCGCTCCGGTCCCCGTCTCCCGCCGGGGCCGCCCCCGCCGCGCGCAGGACGCGGTCCAGGGCGGCGGCCCAGCGCACGGCGCGGGGTTCCGTGGGGGCCGGCAGGCGGTAGCGCAGCCCGGTGAGCGCGGTGCCGTGCCCGTACTCCGTGCCCTGCGCGAGGACGTCCCGTACGACGTCGGGCCGGGCGTCCGGCACCAGGGTGAGGTTGAGGAAGCCGGGGCCGGTGACCTCGACCTCGGCGATGGCGGGGTCGTCGGCGAGCCGGTGCGCGAGGATGGCGGCGATCTCCAGCGGGGGGCGCCGCGCGGCGCGCGCCAGCTGCAGGGGGGCGGCGGTGGCCCAGTCGCCCCGGCCGCCGGGGCGGGGGCGTTCGACGGCGACGCGGTCCGGGACCGCCACGTCCAGCTGCCCGTCCGCCACGGCCTCGCGCACCGTGCGCAGGACGGTGCGGGAGAGCTGGGCGGGGGTCACGTTCCTAGCGTATGCGGTGGGCCCGTGGGGTGGGCGAGTGGTTTTCCGGGGCGGGACCGGAGGGGGGCCGGACGCGGTTCAGCGCAGACGCACGGTGGCCGGCTCACCGTCGTCGGCGGCCGCCTCCTCCCGCCGCCCGCGCGGGGCCGTCGGCGAGGGGGCGGCGCGGCGGGCCAGGTCGTGGACCATCTTGACCAGCTGGGCGGGCTCGAACGGCTTGGCGAGAAACGCGTCTATCCGGACCGCCCTGGCCATCTCCTCCTCCAGCGGGGTGCAGGCGCTGATCATGGCGATGGGCAGGGCGCGGGTACGGGGGTCGGCCCGCAGCCGGGCCGCGGTGCGCAGTCCGTCGAGGCGGGGCATGACGAGGTCGAGGGTCACCAGGTCGGGCTGCACCCGGTGGATGATCTCCAGGCATTCGGCACCATCGGCCGCGGTCATGACCTCGAAGCCCTCCAGCTCGAGATTGACCCTGATCAGCTGCCGGATGACCTTGTTGTCGTCCACGACAAGGACCCGGCCCGACAAGCCAGGCACAAGGGAAAGCGTAGGCGGGCGGACTCCATCACGTCCGGGTTTTAACTACTTCCGGTTTCCGACCGGTTGCGGAATCGGTACGGCAAGATCCGGCCACCTCTGTCCGGCTCACGACCCCGCCTCGACCGTTCCGTGCAGGTCGCAGGCCGCCGGATGTCCGGACATCCCGGGCCGGCCCGCGCTGTGCCGGGAGCGGTCACTCCACCAGCGGGAACCGTCCCGACTCCAGCACCTGCCGCACCGCGTCCGTGCGGGCCCGGGGGGCCGCGTAGTCCGGGTGGGAGCGCAGTACCGCGGCTGCCGTGTGCAGGCGGATCATCTGGTCCTCCGCCTGCTGGACGCTCCGGCCGCCCGGCGTGACCGGGTGGCGGGCCAGGGCCGGGCGGCGGGGGTCGACGCGGCCGCGGCGCACGGCGGTGTCGACGCGGCGCGAACAGCGGCAGAACGCCTCGGGGTTGACCAGGCCGCAGGTGCGGTCCATGAAGCCGCGGATGCGGGTGCGGGCGCGCTCCAGGCGTTTGCGGTACGCGGCGGGGGTGACGTCCAGCACCCAGGCGGCCTCCGTGGAGCTGAGCTCGAAGACCTCGCCGAGGACGAAGGCCACCCGCTCCTGGCGGCCCAGGCACTGCAGCATCGCCTGGGTGCACGTCAGCCGGACCTCGGTGGCCAGTACGGACGCCTCCGGGCCGGTGTGGTCGGCGGTGGCCAGCCCGTCGGCGAGGCCGTCGCGGAACTCGTCGAAGCTGAGGCCGGCCGCCTCCTGGGGGCTCTGGCGGCGCAGGTTGAGCAGGTGGTTGACGCCGATCCGGTACGCCCAGGTGAGCAGGCGCGCCTCGGCCCGCCAGGTGCCCAGGGCGGCCAGGGCCTTGAGCAGGATCTCCTGTGTCGCGTCCTCGGCGTCGGCGGGCCGGTTCACCATGCGCAGGGCGAGCCGGTAGAGCGGGTCCTGGAGGTGGCGTACGACCTCCTCCAGGGCCTCCTCATCACCGGCCGCCGCGCGGGCGACGACGGCGGTCTCGGACTCGGCGTCCGCGAACGGCGGTTGGTACTGGTCTGCCATGCACCCATTGTCCGCGGCGGGCGCCCGTTCGCGCGGCCGCCCCGGTGCTCACCCCGCGGTCAGCCCGTGCCGGTCCAGCCAGCGCGACACCGCCTGCCCGATCGCGTCCGGCTGGTCCTCCATCGCGTTGTGGCCCGCGGTGCCCACCGACTCGACCTCCAGGGCCGCGTAGGTGCGCGCCGCCCAGTCGGCGGCCTCCGCGCTCAGCGGCGTACCGGGCTCGACGGTCATCAGGAGCTTCGGCACCTCGGGGCTGGCGGCGGCCCAGCGGCCGTACGCCTCGACGCGTTCGTGCACGTCGGCCGGGGAGCCGTCGATGGGGATCTCGCGGGGCCACACCAGCGTCGGCAGCCGGGACTCGGGGGTGGGGTAGGGCGCGCGGTAGACGTCGTGGTCCTCCTTCGACAGACCGCTGAGGACGCCCCGGGGGAGGTTGAACTCGATGAAGCTGTTCTCCTGGAGCACCATCCGCTCGCCCTCGGGGCCGCGCAGCCTCGCGAACAACGCCCGGCCCTCGGGCGGGAGGTCGGTCAGCCGCGCCGGCCGCAGGAAGGTCTCGATCAGCGCGACACCGCGCACCCTCCCCGGGTGCCGGGCGGCGTGGTCCATGGCCAGCGCCCCGCCCCAGTCGTGCCCGACCAGCACCATGTCGTCCAGCCCCATGGCCTCGAACCAGGCGTCCAGGTAGCCGACGTGGTCGGTGAACCGGTAGCCGATGTCCGGCTTCCCCGACTCCCCCATCCCGATCAGGTCCGGGGCCAGGATCCGGCCCTGGGAGGACAGATGGGGGATGACGTTGCGCCACATGTACGAGGAGTTGGGGTTGCCGTGCAGCAGGACGACCGGGGTGCCGGTGCCGGTCTCGCGGTAGGCGAGGTGGGAGTCCTTGATCTTGATGGTGTTCGTCATGGCCGGTGGTGTCCTTCCCGGTGGGACGGTGTTTCCGTCGCTCTCACCGGGGTTGGACACAGCGGGCGGCCCGGTTGTGACGGCCGGGCCCGAGAAATCTTCTACTGGTACTTCGCCGACCGCGCCTCGCGCTCCTTCTGCACCAGATCGAACCGCTCGCCCGGCGGCAGCTCCGGATGCCGGGCGGCCTGCCCGTACGGCTCCGCCTTCAGCAGCAGGCTCTGCAGGGTGAGCGCGTGCTGGCCGTGCATCTGCCGGGCCAGCTCGAAGGGCGACTGGTCCTCGTACGGGACCGTTCCGGTCTTCCCCTCGATCTCGCCGGTGCCGATCTTCTCCCCGTCGTACGGCAGGATCCCGGCGCTCGGCACAGGCCGCCACACCGCGGGCTCGCCGTCGACCACCCGGTCGCGCACGATCAGGCCCAGATAGGTGTGCCCCTCCTTCACCCACGACCGGCAGGGCGGGCTGGTCAGCGGCGCCCGGAAGGCGCGGGGCAGCTTCCCGGCGCCCTCCCGGCTGAAGAGCACCTGGTCGACGACGAGTTCGGCGGACCGGTCCCCGCGCCCCGCCGTACGCTCACTGCCCGGCCTGACGCGGAAGACAGCCACATGGTCGCCGAACGACACCCAGTCCTGGGCGTCGTCCGCGCTGAAGTCCGGATACGCCGGGTCGTACGCGGCGTCCCGGTCCTGGCAGCCGGCGTACGAACCGCCCGCCGCCCGCCGCGCACCTCCGCCGTCGCCCCCTCCCGTCGCCAGGGCGAGTCCCCCGCCGACCGCCATCACGGTCACCGCGGCCACCCACGCCGCCCATCTGTGTCCGGCCCGCCCCAGCACGCCCATCGTCTGCTCCCTCCCGGAGATCCAGCCCTCTGACGCGGGCGGACTCCGGACGGTTGCACAGCTCAGCGTATGCAGTTTCCTGCTCACAACATCCTATTTTTAAACACGTATTGACACCCGCGACCCCGCCCGCGAGAGTCATCCCCGCCAGCGATGCCGAATTCGTCAACAGGGAGCGAACGCATGCCGGAAACAGCTGGAGTATCGCGGCGGGCCGTCGTCGGCGGAGCCCTGGCCGCGGGGGCGGCCACCGCCTTCGGGGTCACCGCGACGCCCGCGAGCGCCGCCGGGTCGAGCGGGACGCCGAGCCGGCCCGCCGGACAGAAGACCATGGTGGGCGTGCCCTTCGACACGTATCCGACCGTACGGGTGGGGGTCATCGGGCTGGGCAACCGCGGCAACGGGATGACCCAGAGCTGGGCCGCCGTGCCCGGCGCCGTCGTCACGGCGGTCTGCGACATCCGGCCCGACCGCGCCAAGCGCAAGGCCGACCAGCTGGTGGCGGCGGGCAAGCCGCGGCCGCTGGAGTTCGGCGGGGCGCGCGAGTCGTACCAGGAGATGCTCAAGCGCGAGGACATCGACCTCGTGTACATCGCCACGCCGTGGGAGTTCCACTACGAGCAGGGCAAGGCGGCGCTGCTCGCCGGGAAGCACGTGCTGGTCGAACTCCCCATCGCCACCGAGCTCGACCAGCTGTGGGACCTGGTCAACACCTCCGAGCAGACCCGCCGCCATCTGATGCTGTCGGAGAACTGCTCCTACGGCCGCAACGAGCTGGCGATGCTGCGCATGGCCCACGACGGCGTCTTCGGCGACGTCACCAACGGGCACGGCGGCTATCTGCACGACCTGCGGGCGCTGCTGTTCTCGAACACCTACTACACCGACTCCTGGCGCCGGCTGTGGCACACCCGCAGCACCGCCTCGTTCTACCCGATGCACGGCCTCGCCCCGATCGCCGCCGCGATGGACGTCAACCGCGGCGACCGGATGGTGAGCATGACGGCCACCGCGTCCGCGCCCAAGGGGCTGGCCGACTACCGGGCCCGGTTCATGCCCAAGGACCACCCGTCCTGGAACGAGACGTACATCAACGGCGACCTGATCACGTGCATGATCACCACCGCCGACGGCCGGCTGATCCGCGCCGAGCACAGCGTCAGCTCGGCCCGCCCGTACAGCCGGATCAACACGCTCGGCGGCAGCCGCGGGCTCTTCGAGGACTACGCCGGCACGGACGGGACCGGCGCGCGCGTCTACGTCGAGCCCGACCACAGCGGCGACGCGTGGCGCGACTTCCAGGAGATGCGCGACGAGTACGACCACTGGCTGTGGCGGAAGATCGGCGACGACGCCGCGAACAACGGCGGGCACGGCGGCATGGACTGGGTGCTGCAGTGGCGCACGGTGCAGCTGATGCGGACCGGCCAGGTGCCGGACATCGACATCTACGACTCGGCCGCCTGGTGCTCGCCGGTGCCGCTGAGCGTGATGTCGCTGAACGACAAGGGACGTCCGGTCGACATCCCGGACTTCACCCGCGGCTCCTGGTCCGGTCTGCGGATCGGGCTCGACTCCCGCGAATCCGACATGCCGCCGGTCGCCGGCTGACGACTCCCCGGAGGTTTACGCCCATGTCCCTCTCCCGCAGATCCTTCGCGCTCGCGGGCGCCGCGACGCTGCTGCTGCCCGCCCGGGCGCTGGCGGCCGGCGCGGATGCCGCGCAGACAGAGGTCTCGATATCCGCCGTCGACCTCGACGGCCCGAACGTCACCACCGTCACGGTCACCGTCCGCAACACGGCCGCGAAGCGGCTGCGCGATCTGCACGTCACCTTCTCCGGCCCGGTGGGCTGGACGGTGGAGCCGGCCGTACGCGAGGTCCAGGGCACGTTCGCCCAGGGCACCGAGGCCACGGCCACCTTCGAGCTGCTGGTGCCGGCGCCCACGTCCGGCTTCCAGCTGCTGACCTTCACCGCGACCGCGACGTACACCGGCGGTGACGGCCTCGGCTCGGCCACCGGCAGCCGTACCGAGCGGCGCGGCACGGCGCTCGCGAACCTGGCGGCGGCGTACAACAACGTCGGCGTCACCGACGAGTCGAACACCACGCCCGGCAACTACGACGGCGGCGGCAACAGCTTCTCCGCCCAGAAGCTCGCCGACGTGGGCATCGTCCGGGGCGGCGCGGTCTCCGCCCTCGGCGCCCGGCTCACCTGGCCGGACGTGGCGTCCGGGATGCCGGGCAACGTGTCCTGCGGCAGCCAGGCCATCGCCCTGTCCGGCTCCGGCAGCCGGCTGGTCTTCCTGGGCTCGGGCGTCGGCTTCGGCGCGCTGGGCAGCGCGACGGTCTTCTACACCGACGGGACGTCCAGCTCGGGCACCTTCGGCTTCCCCAACTGGTCGTTCCAGAACGTCACCGACCACGGCGCGACGCAGATCGCGGCCGCCAACGGGCGCAATCTGCAGACCGGTTACGGCAACGCGGGCATCGCGTACAGCGTGTTCGCCAACTCCATCCCGCTGACGGCGGGCAAGACGGTCGAGCTCGTGGTGCTGCCGGGCAACGGCGGCATCCACGTGTTCGACATGGCGATCGCACCCTGACGCGACCGCCCCCCTCCGGCGGTCGCACCCTGACGCGACCGCCGCCCGGCGCCCGGATCCGCCTCCCCTCCGCGGATCCGGGCGCCGTCGCGTCCGCCGGACGTGCTACCAGTTCGTGAACGCCCCGTCCGGCGTGCGCAGATGCGGCCGCTCGGCCGCGACCGCCTGGTAGCGGCGGGCCTCCTCGCGGTCGATGTCCACCCCGATGCCCGGCACGTCGCTGTACTCGACCCGGCCGGGGACGACCGAGGGGCGGACGGTGAACAGGCCGGCCGCGACCGGCTCCGGGTCGGTCTGGTGCTCCTGGACCGCCACGTTGGGGCAGGCGAGGTTGAGCTGCAGGGAGGAGGCGGCGGTGACCGGGCCGAGCGGGTTGTGGGTGGCGAGCTTGATGTAGTGGGTCTCGGCCATCGCGGCTATCTTCTTCGCCTCGGTCAGGCCCGCCGCCACGCCCAGGTCGACGCGGGCGTAGTCGATCAGGTCGCCCTCGATGAGCCGGCGGAACTCCCACTTCGAGCCGAACTGCTCGCCCGCCGCCAGCGGTACGCCGGTCCGGGCGCGCAGCATCCTGAAGCTCTCCGGGTTCTCGCTGCGCAGCGGGTCCTCGACGAAGTAGGGGCGGGCCGCCTCGATCTCCCGGCACAGGGTGACCGCCTCCGGCGGATCGAGCCGGGTGTGCACGTCGAGGATCAGCTCCACCTCGTCCCCCACCGTCTCGCGGACCTGGTGGAACAGCTCCACCGAGCCGCGCAGGCAGCGCCGCGGGTCGAGGACGTCGTCCTCGTCGTGCACGGTCGAGAAGCGCAGATGGCCCCACCCCTCGGCGACGAGGTCGCGGCAGCGCTGCAGGAAGCGCTCACGGTCGTGGTAGCCGTCGCCGACATGGACGTACGCCGGGACGTGGTCGCGCACCCGGCCGCCGAGCAGCTCGTGCACCGGGACGCCGAGCGCCTTGCCGCGGATGTCCCACAGGGCCACGTCCACCGCCGCGATGGCGGCGGCGAGGAAGCGGTCGGCGGGGAAGAAGCCGCGCCGGAACATCACCTGCCACAGATGCTCGATACGGGTCGGATCCTCGCCGACGAGCAGCTCGGCCAGATGCTCGAGCCCGCCCGCGACGGCCTTCTGCCGCGATCTGATGCCTACCTCGCCCAGCCCGTGGATGCCCTCGTCCGTGTCCACGGCCACCAGCATCATGCTGTCGCCGTGGTCCGGGAGGGTCAGCACTTCCAGGCCGGTGATCTTCATGGGACTCCCTTGCGCGCTGTATGCAGCCTGAGGCGGTATGAAAACGTTCCCGCAACATCACTCAGAAACTCAAGAACGCATCATTGGCGTGAACCGGCTTCGAGTTCAAGCCCTTTGCCACCATGAAGTTTTCCTGGATGCAACACTCTTGACACTCCCGGGAACGTTCGCAAAGCTTCTCCGCGTCCAGCAGGTTGAACCGAGGGAGGCCGGGGCGTGGCAGTCACGATCAGGGAAGTGGCGAGCGCGGCGGGCGTCTCCGTGTCGACGGTGTCGCGGGCCTTCACCGCGCCCGACCAGGTCCAGCCGGCCACCCGGCAGCGGATCCTCGACGCGGCGGCCAAGCTCGGCTACGCGCCGAACCCGGCGGCCCGCTCGCTGCGCGGCGGGGGGACGGGCACCCTGGGCCTGATCGTCCCGGACATCGCGAACCCCTTCTTCCCGCCCATCGTCAAGGCGATGCAGGCCCGCGCCCGGCGCCAGGGCTACACGGTGCTGGTCGCCGACAGCGACGAGCGGGAGGCGGACGAGCTGGAGACCATCGCCGCGGTCTCCAAGAAGGTGGACGGCCTGATCCTGTGGGCCTCCACGCTGACCGAGGAGCGGCTGCAGGAGCTCAGCGGCCAGATGCCGCTGGTCCTGGTCAACCGGCATGTGCCGGGCATCCCGGAGCTGCACATCTCCCTGGACGCCGGCATCCACCAGGCCGCGGAGCATCTGCGTGCGTACGGGCACCGGCGGTGCGTCTTCGTCAACGCCTCCCGCGCCGAGCTGAGCCGCGGCAAGTCCATCCACGAGTCCTTCGAGGCGCTCGACCTCTCGCTGGCCGAACTCGGTCCGTACGAGCCGCGGTTCGAGACCGGTCTGCACGCGGCGACGCTGGTCGCGGCGCACGGCGCGACGGCCGTCATCGCCCACAACGACCTGGTGGCGCTCGGCGTCCTGCACCAGCTGGCGAAGCTGGGCGTCTCCGTCCCCGGCGAGGTCAGCGTGCTCGGCATCGACGACACCCTGCTCGCCTCCGTCTCGACCCCCGGGCTCACGACGATCCGGATCGATCCCGAGGAGCTGGCCACGCGGGCGAGCGACCTCCTCATCGACACGATCGCGGGCCGTCCGGGAGCCGGCCCCGCGGCACCGGTGGAGGTCGGCTCCCGGCTGATCCCCCGGGCCTCGACCGGACCGGCCCCCCGCTGACACGTACGCCCGAACACCAACGCACCCCACGAGCAAGGCCCCCGCACGTACACCCATGCCCTTACTGGAGTCGAAATGTCACGTATATCCCGCCGGGCGGCGGTCCTCGGTATCACCGCCGCCCTGTCGGCCACCGCGCTCACCGCCTGCTCCGCCGTCACCCCGAGCAAGTCCGGCACGGACGGCGGGGACGGGAAGACCGTGCTGCGCGTCCAGGGCATGCCGCCGGCCACCGACAAGGCCGCGCTGGCGCTGTTCGAGAAGCAGGTCGCGGCCTTCGAGAAGGCCAACCCGGACATCGAGGTGAAGGGGTCGACGACCGTCTTCGACCCGCTGACCTTCTCCGCCAAGCTCGCCGGCGGCAACGTCGAGGACGTCATCAAGGTCCCGCTCACCGAGCCGCAGCGCCTCATCGAGCAGGGCCAGGTGCAGCCGATCACCGGCGGGCTGAAGGAGTGGGGCCACTTCAAGGAGTTCAACCCGCAGATCCTGAAGCCCCTCTCGGACTCCGCCGGCGAGGTCTACGGCGTACCGCAGAACCCGTACGCGCAGGGCCTGGTCTACAACCGCGAGCTGTTCGAGAAGGCCGGGCTCGACCCCGAGGCGCCGCCGAAGACCTGGGACGAGGTGCGCGCCGCCGCCAAGCAGATCGCGGAGAAGACCGGGAAGGCGGGCTTCGTCCACGAGTCGAAGGACAACCAGGGCGGCTGGCAGCTCACCATGCTCAGCTACGCCCACGGCGGCGACATGGAGAAGCAGGAGGGCGGCAAGTTCGTCGCGGACTTCGGCGACGCGACGAAGCAGGCGCTGCAGCTGCTGAAGGACATGCGCTGGAGCGACGACTCCCTGGGCAAGAACCAGCTCAACAGCCAGAACGACGTCATCCAGGACTTCGCCGCCGGCCAGATCGGGATGTTCATGGGCAGCCCCGGCACCTACCGGCTGGCCAAGACGCAGTACGGCATGGAGAACACCGACGCCTTCGGGGTGGCCCCCATGCCGCAGGCCGGCGGCAACGCCACGCTCACCGGCGGCGACGTCTACATGGTCCCCAAGTCGGTCGCCGAGAAGCAGGCCGACGCGGCCGTGAAGTGGCTGACCTACGCCTACGCCCAGCCGCAGTACGACACCAAGGCCGCCGAGCAGAACGCCAAGGACCTGTCCGCCGACCCGAAGGCCGCGGTGGGCGTGCCCACGCTGCCGGTCTTCGACGCCGCGCGCCAGGCGGAGATCAACGCCGCGATCAAGCCGTACGCGAACGTCAAGCTGGAGAACTTCCGGCCCTACCTGGACGGCCTGTCCGCCCTGGAGCTCAAGCCCGAGCCGCCGTACCAGGCGCAGACCCTCTACACCGCGCTGGACTCCGTCGTCCAGTCCGTGCTCACCAAGCGCGACGCCGACATCGACGCCCTGCTGGCCAAGGCCGAGAAGGACGTCAACGGCAAGCTCGCCGCGGACCAGAAGTAGCGATCCATGACCGTGCTCACCCCCGACAGCCGCACCGCCGGCCCGCAGGAGGCCCCCCGCAAGGGGGCCGCCCCGGTCCGGCGGGGCGGGGCCGCCAAGGCCCGCAGGCAGCTGACCGGCTGGCTGTTCCTGCTCCCCGCGCTGGTCGTCTTCGGCCTCTTCGCGTGGTGGCCGATCGTGCGCAGCCTGCTGATCAGCTTCCAGCACAACGACCTGGTCAACCCGCCGAGCTGGGTGGGCCTGGAGAACTTCCGGGCGGTCTTCGACGACCCGCTGCTCGGCACGGCCGTGTCGAACACCCTGCTGTTCGTCGGCCTCGGACTGCTCATCGGCTTCCCGCTGCCGCTGCTCCTCGCCTCGGTGATGTCGACGGTGGGCCGCGGCGCGGGCGTCTACCGCTTCCTGGCGTATCTGCCGGTGGTGATCCCGCCGGTGGTGGCGATCCTGCTGTGGAAGTGGTTCTACGATCCGGGCTCGGGCCTGTTCAACAGCGCCCTGGGCAAGATCGGCCTCGGCCCGTACCCGTGGCTGGAGTCCCCGGACACGGCGATGCTGTCGCTGGTACTGGAGGCCACCTGGGCCGGCATGGGCGGCGCGGTCCTCATCTATCTCGCCGCCATGGCCGGTATCCCCGGTGAGCTTTACGAGGCGGCCGAGGTGGACGGCGCGAGCGTGTGGCGGCGGATCTGGCACGTGATGCTGCCGCAGCTGCGCCCGGTGATCGGCCTGATGCTGCTGGTGCAGCTGATCGGCACGGTCCAGGTGTTCACCGAGCCGTATGTCTTCACCGGCGGCGGACCGGACAACGCCACGCTCACCGTGCTGCTGCTGATCTTCCGGTACGCCTTCCAGGACGGCGAGTACGGCCAGGCCGCCGCCCTCACCTTCCTGATGGTGCTCGTCCTCGCCGCGCTCTCCGCGGTCTATCTGCGGGCGACCCGCACCTGGAGCAAGTCATGACCGCACCCTCGACGTTCATCGCCCTGAACCGGGCCCGGCCGGCCTCCCGCACCGCGGTCCGCGTGGTGCAGGCGGCGGTCCTGCTGGGGCTGCTGCTCATCGGCATCGGACCGCTGTACTGGATGGTCAAGGGCGCCATCTCCAACCCGACCGAGCTGACCACCGAGCCGCTGGCCCTGTGGCCGGACGAGCCGCTGTTCGGCAACTTCTCCTCGGCGTACACCGACCTGGGCGTCGGCCGGTCGCTGCTGAACACCGTGCTGATCGTGGGTGGCTGCTGGTTCGTGCAGGTCTTCGTCTCCACGACGGCCGGGTTCGCGCTGTCCGTGCTGCGGCCGAGGTTCGGCAACGTGGTCTACGGGGCGATCCTCGCCACGATGTTCGTGCCGTACAGCGTCAACATGGTCAGCCTCTTCCTGACCGTCACCGACGTACCGCTGATCCACCTCAACCTGGGCGACACGTACTGGGCGATCTGGCTGCCGGCCGGCACCAACGCCTTCACCGTGCTGCTCGCCAAGCAGTTCTTCGACGCCCTGCCGAAGGAGCTGTTCGACGCGGCGCGCGTCGACGGGGCGTCCACCCGGCAGCTGCTGACGAAGATCGTGCTGCCGATGAGCCGGCCGGTGCTCGCCGTGATCAGCCTGCTGGCGGTCATGCACGCCTGGAAGGACTTCATCTGGCCGCTGGTGGCCCTGACCGACCCGGCGAAGCAGCCGATCAGCGTCACCCTCGCCCAGCTCGCCACGCAGGCGCCGCAGGACCAGTTGATCGCCGCCATGGTGATGGCGGTCATCCCGCCGGTGCTGGTGTTCGTCGTCTGCCAGAAGTACATCGTCTCCGGCCTCGGCTTCACGGGCGTCAAGGGCTGAGCGGCTCCGCCGCGGTCCGCACGGAGAAGAAACCGGGGCTCCGCCCCGGACCCCAACGCACCTTCCTCTTACGGGACAAGAGAAAGGCACCACCGCCATGTCCGCACTCCCCCGCCGCGCCTTCGTCCAGGGCGCCGCTGCCGCCACCGTCGTCACCGCGGTCGGCACCACCGCCGCCCACGCCGCCGATCCCGTCACCGTCTCCGCCGAGGGCATCACGCTCGTCGGCAACAGCGACGGCAGCCTGCTGGTCCGGGACGGCTCGGGCGCCGACCGGGTGCTGCTGCCGCACTTCATGATCAAGGACAGCGTCTACGGCCAGCAGCGCACCTGGGGCGGCACTCCTGCCCTCGTCACGCTGTCCGACGGCCGTCCCGCCATCCAGGTCACGTACAAGATGGCCACCTCCGCCGCGGCCGTCACCGTCACCGGAACCTTCGACGTCACCCCGCACAAGGCGCACCTGAAGTGGGAGGTCGGCGGCTCGGCCACCCTTCTGCCCACCGGGTTCATGTTCGCCCGCACGCTGTACGGCACGAGCGCGCCGGAGTCGTACGAGGCGCTGACCGTCTGGCAGCGCGACAGCCGCGGCGGCATCCCGTACGAGGTCAACGCGGGCCGCTCGTACATCGAGAGCTGGGCCGGGACCAAGGGCTTCTTCGTGCTGCCGACCAGCAACCCGGCGTACACGAACACCACCTGGATCCACGCCCCCGGTGCCTCGACGGGCACCACCACGGCCGTCTGCGAGGCGGACTTCGTCCTCGGCGACCTGCGCCCGCGCGCCGCGGGGGCCATCGCCGCCGCCCGGCCGCTGGGCGTGGAGGTGTGGACGGACCAGCCGTTCAACCTGTACCGGGCGGCCGGCCAGGAGATGACGCTGAAGGCCCAGGTGGTCAACGGCGGCCCGGCGGCGAAGGACGTCACCGTCACCTGGTGGGCCCGCGACTTCGCGGGCAACGTGCTGGGCAGCGACACGCGGACGCAGACCGTGGCCGCCGGCTCCGGCTGGGACACGTCCTTCACCCTGGCCTCGCCGACGCAGGGCATCGTCTTCACCGAGGTCGAGGCCGTCGCGGGCGACGACCGGGCGCTGGCCCGCACCAACCTCTCCGTCCTCCCGGACTTCGCCTACCGGGCGGGCGCCGAGTCGATGTTCGGCATCTCCAACTACCCCTGGCTGCTGAAGCCGGGCAAGGACGAGGTCCTGGCCCTGCTGAAGACCCTCGGCATCAAGTGGATCCGCATCGCCTACGCCGGCGCCCCCGGCATCGACACCGCGACCCTCGACGCGGCGGGCATCGGCCACAACGTCGAGCTGAGCGGCATCCCGGTCGGCGGCTCCGCCG
This sequence comes from Streptomyces sp. NPDC051940, assembly GCF_040680895.1. NCBI lineage: Bacteria > Bacillati > Actinomycetota > Actinomycetes > Kitasatosporales > Streptomycetaceae > Streptomyces > Streptomyces sp. NPDC051940. Next base: position 72,883 of record NZ_JBFAXR010000005.1, read on the forward strand.
AGCAGATCGCCGCCTGGGCGGACACCGCCGTGGCGCGGGCGCTGGACGCGAAGGCCGTCTACTTCGAGGTGTCCAACGAGGTCAACCAGCCCTGGATGTCCGGCCGCGGCGCCGACGCGTACGTCCGAGACGGGCTGAAGCAGGTCACCGACCGGCTGGCGGCAGCGGGCTCGCAGATGAAGGTGATGAACGCCGGGCTCGGCGGCATGGACTACGTCTGGACGGAGAACTTCCGAGCCGCGGGCGGCTGGGACCTCATCGACGTCTTCGCCTTCCACCCCGGCCGCGGCAACTTCGTCCCCGACTACGCCCCGGCGCCCGAGGAGTGGACGCAGGGCTCCACCGGCGTCTACTGGAACTTCCTCGGCGCGCTGCGCAAGGCCCGCCAGGTGGTCGACGAGTACGGCGGCGACAAGGAGATCTGGCTGACCGAGGCGTACGCCGCGACCAAGCCGAACGCCTGGTGGACCGACACCTACCGGCACGCCGCCGAGAACGTGCTGCTGCAGCTCGCGCTCGCCAAGTCCGAGGGGGTGCGCGGCGTCAACTGGTACCAGCTGCACGACTCGACGATCCACCATCCCCAGGAGGCCGACCCGGCGAACGTCGAGTACCACCACGGCCTGATGAACCGCGACACCTCCGCCAAGCCCTCGCTGCTGGCTTTCGCCACCGCGGCCCGGGTGCTGGACCAGGCCACGTTCGTCCGCTGGCTGTCCTTCGACGACGAGGAGGTCAAGGGGCTGCTCTTCGACACCCCCGACGGCCCGGTGTCGGTGCTGTGGACCCGTAAGGACGGCTACGTCCTGAACGCCGACCACGGCCCCGACGCCTGGTACGCCACCCCGGAGCCCTGGCTGGACCCGTGGCCGACGAAGACGGACGTGCTGCTGGAGACGGCGGCCACGGGAGGTACCGTCCGGGTGCTGGACTGCATCGGGCAGGAGACCGTGCTGACCGCCGAGGACGACAGGGTCCGGCTGCGCCTGGACGGCGCGCCGCGGGTGGTCTACGGACTGACGGACACGCCGGAGGGCGTCGTCCTGCCGGCGGCGGCGACCGCCGCGGCGATCGACGAGGAGCGCACCGCACGATGAGGAACGAGACGGCCGTCCACGACATCACCGTGATCGGCGGCGGCCTGGCCGGGACCTGCGCGGCCATCGCCGCCGCCCGGCTGGGCAGCCGGGTGGCCCTGGTCACCAACCGGCCCGTGCTCGGCGGCAACTCCTCCAGCGAGGTTCGGGTGTGGGTGGTCGGCGCCACCGGCCACGGGAAGAACCACCACGCCCGCGAGGGCGGCATCATGGGCGAGCTGCTGGTGGAGAACCAGTACCGCAACCCCGACGGCAACCCGTACTACTGGGACGCGGTCGTCCTGGACGCGGTGCGCAACGAGCCGAACATCAGCCTCTATCTGAACACCGACGTCCACGAGGTCGACGCCGAGGGCCCCGAGGACGAGCGCCGCATCACCTCCGTGACCGGCTGGATGATGGGCTCGGAGCGCCGCATCCGGTTCGAGTCGGACCTCTACCTCGACTGCACCGGCGACGGACTCGTCGGCGCGCTGGCCGGCGCCCGGCACCGGATCGGCCGGGAGTCGCGCGCGGAGTACGGCGAGCCGTGGGCGCCCGAGGAGGCCGACGGCATCACGCTCGGCTCGACGCTGCTGTTCTACACCAAGGACGTCGGCCACCCCGTCAAGTACGTACCGCCGTCGTTCGCGAAGGACATCACGCAGACGTCCATCCCCGAGCGCCGCATCATCAAGGCCGGCGACAACGGCTGCGCGTACTGGTGGATCGAGTTCGGCGGCGAGCTGGACACCGTGCACGACAACGAGCGCATCCGCGACGAGCTGTGGTCGGTCATCCACGGCATCTGGGACCACATCAAGAACTCCGGGCGGTTCGACGCGGAGAACATGACGCTGGAGTGGGTGGGCTCGGTCCCCGGCAAGCGCGAGTACCGCCGCTTCCTCGGTGACCACGTCCTCACCCAGCACGACATCCTCGGCCAGACGGAGTTCGACGACCGGGTCGCCTTCGGCGGCTGGTCGATCGACCTGCACCCGGCGCGGGGCATGTACGCCGCGGAGGCGGGCGCCAAGCAGCGGTACGCGGACGGGATCTACCACATCCCGTACCGCTCCCTGTACTCGGTGAACACCGCCAACATGCTGATGGCGGGCCGGGACATCTCCGCCAGCCATGTCGCGTTCGGCTCCACCCGGGTGATGGCCACCTGCGCCACGCTCGGCCAGGCGGCCGGCACGGCGGCGGCGCTGTGCGCCGCCTCGGGGGTCACACCCCGGGAGCTGCCGTACGCCGAGCTGCGGCGCACCCTGCTGCGGGAGGACGCCTCGCTGATCGGGCTGGCCTTCGACGATCCGGCCGAGCTGGCCCGTACGGCCACGGCTTCGGCGTCCTCGGCGCTGGAGACGCTCGCCGTCGAGGAACCGCAGGAGCGGTGGCCGCTGGCGGCGGACGCGGGCATCGTGCTGCCCGCCGACCCGGCGCTGACCGGGCTGTCGCTGCTGGTGGACGCGGCGGACGAGACCGAGCTGGTGGTGGACCTGTACGACCCGGAGCTGGGCCAGAACTATGTGCCGCGCTCCCTGGTCGCCACCGTCAGCGTCCCGGTGCCTGCGGGCGCGAAGCAGTGGGTGGACGTCGGGCTCGTGTGGACGCCGGACACCCCGCGCAACGCCTTCGCCGTGGTCCGCGCCAACGACGGCCTCGCCCTGTACTCGGCCGGGACGGCCGTCCCCGGGGTGCTGTGCTTCACCCGGGTCCCGCTGCGTCCGCAGGACGAGTCGCCGCAGCCGCTGCGCGAGTGGACGGACGCCGGCCTGCTGCGGCGGACGTTCTGCCTGCGGTACGGGCCGACCCGGGCGTACGGGGCGGACAAGGCGCTCGACGGGTACGCCCGGCCGTACGCGGGGCCGCACATGTGGGTGTCGGAGCCGGGTACGGAGGCGCCCTGGCTGCGGCTGGACTGGGCCGAGGAGGTTCCGGTCGGCCGCGTCGAGCTGCTCCTCGACGACGACGTCAACGAGGACCTGATCAACCTCCACCACCACCGCACCCCGTTCGACGTGCTGCCGACGCTGCTGCGCGACTACCGGATCGAGGCCCTGTCCACGTCCGGCGACGGCTGGCAGGAGATCGCCCGGGTGACGGACAACCGGCGCCGCCGGGTCGTCCACGAGCTGCCGCACGCCGTGCGCACGACCGCCCTGCGGGTCGTGGCGGAGGCCACCAACGGGGCGCCGTCCGCGCATATCGTCGCGGTGCGGGTGTACTGAGAAGGGAAGGGGACGGAGATGACCGGACGGGTCCTGGTCACGGGCGCCGCGGGGCGGATCGGCCGGGCGGTGCTGGACCGGCTCGCCGCCGAGGGCGTCGAGGCGCACGCCCTGGTGCTCCAGGACCCGGGCGACCTCCCGGCCCGGCTCACGGTGACGGGTGACGCGGCGAGCGCGGTGGCGGTACGGCACGCCCTCTCCGGGGTGGACGCGGTGATCCACCTCGCGGCGATCCCGACGCCGCAACGGCACGCCCCGCACGAGGTGTTCGCGGTGAACACGCTCTCCACCTTCACGGTGCTGGAGGAGGCGGGCCTCGCGGGGGTCCGCCGGGTCGCGCTGGCCGGCTCCTGGGGCGCCACCGGCCTGCCCTGGACGGCGGACCCCGAACCGCATCCGGCGTACGTGCCGGTGGATGCGGCGCTGCCGGCGCAGGTGGCGGACCCGTACGGGCTGTCGAAGCAGGTCGACGAGGTGACGGCGGCCGCCATGGCCCGCCGGCACGGGATGTCCGTGGTGTGCCTGCGCTACCCGTACATCGGCGGCTTCGACGAACGGCTGCGCGCGCACGCGGCGGCCGTCGAGGCCGATCCGGCGATCGGCGCCCGCGACCTGTGGACGTACCTGGAGGTGCGGGACGCCGCCCGGGCGGCCCTGCTGGCACTGTCGGTGGACGCCCCCGGCGCGCACGTCGTCCATCTCTGCGCGCCCGAGACGCTGGTGACGCACCCGACGGCGGACCTCATGGCCCGCTACCACCCCGGAACGGAGATCCGCCGCCCGCTGCCGGGCCGGACGGCGCCGGTGGACCTGTCGGCGGCGGAGGAACTGCTCGGCTTCCGGGCGCAGTTCGTGCTGTAGGCCGGACGTCGCGGGTCAGCCGAACTGCTTGCGCACCCTCGCCTCGAAGGCGGCGGCGAGCTTCTCGGCTCCGGCCAGGTCCACCCCGGAGTCGTCGTCGTTGAGGGCCGTGGCCACGACCGTGCCGACCCGGAAGACCAGCGCGGCGCCGTGCGGCCCGTACAGGTCGCTCTCGTTGCCGAAGGCGCGCGTGCCGGCGGTCTCGCCGTACATCGACGCCTCCCGGGACACCAGGCCGAACGCGTCGCGCGCGGCGTCCCTGCTCTCGTAGGCGCCGATGCGGAAGACGACCGAGCAGTCGGAGTCGCCGTCGCAGTTCGGCGCGTCCGGGTCCCGGTAGTAGATGTAGCCCGAGGCGGTCATGCCCCGGCACGGCGCGAGTCCCTCGACGTCCTCGTCCTCCACGGCGTCCGACCCGCACTGCGAGGTGACCGCCGCCCGGCCCGTGAAGGCGTGGGCGGTCCCGTCGCTGTTGTCGAGCGGGGCGAGCGGCCCCACGTCCGAAGCCGTCGGCAGGGCGGCCTTCACCTGGGCGGCCGTGAGGACCTGGGTGGGGTCCCCGCCCCGCCGGCCCGTGCTTCCGCCGTTCGCGTCGTCCGCACCGCCGCCGGTGTCCTCGCCGTCGCAGGCCGCGACGGCGAGGAGCACCGACGCCGCCAGCACCCCCCCGTAGCAGTGAACTGCGCATGCTGGCGTCTCCCCCGAGTCGTGAGTGGTCGTTGCACCGCGATTCTCGGCGGCGACCGGAGGGGCTCACCAACACCTTTCGAGGGTGCTCGAATCATCCGCCCGTACGAAGGAGGCGGCCGGCCTCCGCCGTGTGCTGGTAGTAGACGCTCGCCCCCTCGCGGTGGCGGGTGACCAGGCCGCAGCGGTGGAGTCTGCCCAGGTGGTACGAGACGGTGGCGGGGGCCAGGCGGTGGTTGCGGGCCAACTGGGTGGTGGTGCGGGGGCGGGCGACGGCGGCGAGCAGTCTGACGCGGGTCGCCCCCAGGACCTCGGCCAGAGCGGACCGCCCGGGGCGGCGGAGGTCCGGATCGATGCGGCGCATCGGGTAGATGACGGTGGTGGCGCGCTCCCCGAGCGTGTCCTCGCCGACCCCGCAGCCGTCCGTGAGGACGACCGACGGGATGAGGACGACCTCGCGGTCGGCGTACAGGCTGGTCTCGGAGACGTGGACGACGCTGAGGACGTCTTCGTGGAAGTCGACGGTGGGGTGCAGGGCGGTCAGCGCACGGCCGAGGCCCTCACGGGCGGCGAGGATCGCGTGCCGCTCGATGTCGACCTCGGCGCGGGCCCGGACCGTCTCCCACTCCGGCGCGAGCGCGAGGCGCCAGAACAGGGCGAGTTCGTCGGCGGCGAGCCGGGCGCAGTCCTGCTCGCCCCGCTCCAGCAGCCGCAGCAGCCCGTCCAGGCCGGCCGCCCGGCCGTCCCGGTCCGGGTCACCGGCCACGGCCCGCAGTTCGGCGGCGATCCGCTCCGGCGCGGTGGTGGCGACCGCGTGCAGCTCGGCGTCCAGATCCCCCTCGCCGGGGACGGGTGTCAGGAAGTCGGGGACGTACGAGCCGCAGGCGCCGTACAGCGCCGGCAGCAGCCGCAGGCCGGGAACGTCCCGCGCGACGACGCGACTGGTCCACGGCGTCCGGGTCATCGTCCAGGCCGGTGACCACTTGTGCCGCATGAGGACGGACGCCTCCAGCAGCGGCGAGGGCGCGAAACGGATGGAGGCGAGGGCCCCCGCGGTCAGCCGGATCCGGTACATGTGGTTCTCGCCCCCTGTCACCCGGCAGCATGCCCGACGGCCGGGGAACTCCGCCGTACCGGCCCCCGGTTCACGGCGTCGCGCCCGCCGCCCGGCGCGCACGGTAAAGTCCGGCCATGTCGATGCCTGGGGGACAACCCAACCCTTATCAGCAGCCTCCGCCCATACCCGCGCAGCCGCCCGCGATGCCCGGCCACCCGCCGACCGTGGCCGTGCCCGCCGAGCCGCCGTACCCGCAACAGCAGCAGCCCGCACCGGGGTTCGGGGCGCCGGCGCCCTTCCCGCAGCCCCCGGGGCCGCCGCAGCCCGGCGGACGGCGCGGGCGCGGGGTGCTCTGGGCGCTGGTGGGCGCGCTCGTCGCGTCCGCCGCCTGGGCCGGGGGCCTCTTCGCCACCGGGAACCTGACCTTCCTCACCGGTCCGGACCTGGGCGGCTACGCCTACACCAAGGACCTGTGCAAAGAGACGGACCTGAAGCCCTTCGAGAAGAACGGCCTGACCCTGCAGGAGTCCACCTCCGAGGACTCCCCCAACCCCCAGCCCCGCTCGCTCACCCACGCCGACCTGGACAGCATGCAGTGCCAGGTCGCGTTCGACGCGGGCACGCCCGGCACCGACGGGCTGCCGTCCAGCAGCCGGCTGTATCTGACGGCGGAGCGCCACAAGGCGACCGATCCGGGGCCGGAGTTCACCGCCCGGCAGCAGCACTGGAAGCAGTACTCCGACGACGAGTACACCTACTCGGTGAAGCCGGTATCCGGCGTCGGCGACGAGGCGTACCTGATCACGTACAAGAGCAAGGACGGCACTGCCTCCGGCTCCGGGGACGCGTGGGTCGTGCTCGCGGTGCGGGACGGCTGGCTGACGTACGAGTCGACGTTCAGCCAGTACCTCAGCGACAGCACGACCGGCGGTCCGGACCAGATCGACGACGCCAAGGCCGCCAGGATGCTCCAGGACAGCGCGGAGTCGAGCCTGGCGAAGCTCCGCGACTGACGCGTCGTGTCAGGCGGTGCCGCGTCACGTCAGGCGGTGCCGGGTCCACCACAGGCAGAACGCGGTCAGGAGGGCCGCGAGCGTCAGGAGCAGGCCCGTCTCCGCCCACTGCAGGGGCCAGAAGTGGGCGGAGGGGTGGTAGGTGACGCGCTGTTGGAGGCCGAGGCCGGCCAGCCAGTCGCGGCAGGGCCCGACCGCCCCGTCCGGGGCGCAGGCCCGGGGGTCCAGGGGGCCGGTGAAGGGGTGGCCCGACGCGTCGAGGGTCTGGTTGGCCAGCACCCAGCCGTCGTTGTCGGGGACGCGGCCGAGGATCACCGGGGCGCCCGCGTCCCCGCCGAACTGGAGCGCGTCCAGGTCCGTCACGTCCAGCGGGCGCCGGTCGCGGTACGGCGGGACCAGCCGCTCGCGGATCCACCCCTGGGTGGCGTACGCGAGTGCGTAGTAGACGCCGAGCGTCACCGCCATCGCCGGGATCGCCCGTCGTACGACCATGCCCACCGCGACACCGAGGGTGAACGCGAACAGCGCGTACCCGACCGGCACCACGCCCCGCGCGCTGAACTCCTGCGGTGTGATCCGCTCCCCGGTGACGAGGTCGATCCGGTGCGCCCAGGCCGTCACGGCCAGGCTGAGCAGCCCGGCGGTGACCGCCGCCGCGGCGCCCAGCAGCCCCAGTTTGACGGCGAGCCAGCGGGTGCGCGGCACGGACTGGTTCCAGGCGAGCCGGTACGTACCCGTCTCCAGCTCCCGGGCGAGCAGCGGGGCGCCCCAGAAGACGCCGATCAGCAGCGGTACGACGTACATGGCGAGGGTGGCGACGTCGTACGCGACGCCGCCCGCGCCGGACTTCGCCTCCCGCAGGAACGCCTCCCCGGCGGCGCCGCAGTCGGTGCCGCAGACCCTCAGGCCGGAGGCGTCGTACGCGTCGGACACGGCCCCCGCGGTGGCGGCGAGCAGCAGGCCGAGCGCGGCCAGCGCGGCTGCGCCGGCGAGCGCCTGGGTACGGAACTGGCGCCACGCGACCCAGATCACCGCGATCCCTCCAGTACGGGCTCCTCTTCGGCGGCCCGCGGCGCCATGTAGGCCAGCACCAGGTCCTCCAGGGTGAGCCGCTCGACGGTGTGCGAGGGCCCGCCGGCCGGGGTGCCGCCGCGCACGATCAGCGTGGACTGCCGGGCGGTGTGGCTCTCGCGCACCACCTCCGCGCCGGGCGGCAGCACCGCGGGGTCGCCGCGGGCGCCGGTGAGCCGGTAGTGGGAGGCGGTCAGGTCGTCGGCCGCGCCGCAGAGCCGGACCCGGGAGCCGACGAGGACGACGAGGTGGTCGCAGACCCGTTCCAGGTCGGACACCAGATGCGAGGAGAGGATGACGCCGGCGCCGTGTTCGGCGAGGTAGCCCATCAGCGACTGGATGAACTCCCGCCGTGCGAGGGGGTCGAGGCTGGCCACCGGCTCGTCGAGGACGAGGAGTTCGGGCCGCTTGGCCACGGCGAGCGTGAGGGCGAGCTGCGCGCGCTGGCCGCCGGAGAGCCGGCCGGCCTTCTGGCCCGGGTCGAGGCCGAGGCCCGCGATCCGCTCCTCGGCCAGGACCCGGTCCCAACGGGGGTTCGTGCGGGCGCCGTAGCGCAGATGGTCGGCGACGGTCAGCCCCGCGTACACGGGCGTGTCCTGGGCGACGAAACCCACCTTCGCCAGCTGGGCGGAGTCGCGGGCCGGCCGGCCGCCGAGGACCTCGATCCGGCCCGAGGTGGGGGTGAGCAGGCCGACGGCCAGGTGCAACAGCGTGGTCTTGCCCGCGCCGTTGGGGCCGACGAGGCCGACGACCCGGCCGGGCGGGACGGTCAGCGTGCAGTCGGCCAGCGCGGTGCGCCGCCCGTAGCGCTTGGTCAGCCGCTCGGCCCGGAGCACCGGTAACGCCGCTGAGCTCTTCATACGTTCCCCTCCACCATGTCGCGTACCTCGGCCGCTATCAGCGCCTCGATGCTCTCCGCGTCCAGCCCCGCGGCCCGGGCTCTCGTCAGCCAGTCGCGCAGCTCGGCCCGCAGCGGCTCGTGGGCGGCCAGCGACTCGTCGGCCAGGGTGCGGGTGACGAAGGTGCCGACGCCCGGGCGGGCGGCGACCAGTCCGTCGCGTTCCAGCTCCCGGTACGCCTTGAGCACCGTGTTCGGGTTGATCGGCACCTGGCCCACCACGTCCTTCACGGTGGGCAGTTGGTCACCCTCGTGCAGCAGGCCGAGCCGCAGCGCCTGCCTCACCTGGCGGACCAGCTGCAGATACGGGGCGACTCCGGACCGGCCGTCCAGATGGAACTCGATCAACACCCAACCCCATTCCTCTAGTTACCTAGCACTTTAGGGGAATGCGGGCGGGCGGGGTCAAGGGGCGGGAGCCCCCGGAAAGCCCAGAGGGCCGGACCGGAGGTGTCCGGTCCGGCCCTCTGGGGCCGTCAGTGTCGTGGGGCGTCAGCCCACGGCCTTGCGCACCAGGGCGACGATCTGCTTCTCCACCTCGGGCGTCACCTCGGTGACGGCGTAGGCGACCGGCCACATCGCGCCGTCGTCCAGCTTCGCCGGGTCGTTGAAGCCCAGCGTGGCGTAGCGCGCCTTGAACTTGTCGGCGGGCTGGAAGAACAGCACGTTCTTGCCGTCCAGCCAGTACGCCGGCATCCCGTACCAGAGCTTGGGGGCGAGGTCCGGGGCGTTCTCCGTGACGACGGCGTGGATCCGCTCGGCCAGCGCGCGGTCCGCGTCGCCCATCTCGGCGATCTTGGCCAGCAGGTCCTGCTTCGCCTGCTCGGCCTTCTCCGCCTTGGAGCCGCGGCGCGCCTCGGCCTTGAGCTCCTTGGCGTGGTCCTTCATCGCGGCCCGCTCGTCGGCGCTGAACCCCTCGTGCTTGCCGCTGTCCGTACTGGTCATGGCAGTTCCCCCTGGTGCATGTCGGTCCGGGATCTCGGACCGCACCCTATCCGTCAGCACACCGTCCGCGCGTGGTGCGCCGCGCCGATCGCCACCGCGTCGCTGCCGAGGGCGGCGCGCAGGAGCTTCACGGGGTGGCCGCTGACGGGGGGTTCGGCGGCGAGGGACGCCGTGATCGCCGGCTCCAGGAGGTGCCAGGCGCGGGTGACGCCGCCGCCGATCACCACCGTGGTGATGTCGACCAGGCCGGCCGTGACCAGGATGCCCCGCGCGATGCCCGCGCCGGCCGCCGTGAACACGGCCGCCGCGTCCGGGTCGCCGGCGTCGGCCGCCTCGGCCACGCCGTGCGCGGTCGTCACGCGGCCGGTGCGCTCGGCGTAACGGGCGGCGAGGGAACGGCCGGAGGCGAGCGTCTCCAGATGGCCCGTACCGCCGCAGGTGCACGGCAGGTCGCCGAAGCCTGGGATATGGCCGATCTCGCCGGCCGCCCCGTGCGGTCCCACGACCAGCGCGCCGTCCAGCCACAGCGCGCCGCCGACGCCCGTGCCGAGGGTGATGCCGAGCGCGGCGGGCTCTCCCTGGACCGCGCCCCCGCCGACCTCGCCGAGGAGGAAGGCGTTGACGTCGTTGTCGAGGGTGGCGGGGACGCCGAGGGCGTCCTCGACGGTCGCCGTGACGGGGAAGCCCGCCCAGTCGTGGAAGGAGTTGCTGGCGGCGACGATCCGGCCGGTGCGGGTGTCGACGACACCCGCGGCCCCCACCCCGACGCCGGTCAGGCGGGCGCCGGGTGAGCGGTCGAGGAGCCGCCGGATGCCGTCGACGGCGACGGCGGTCATCGCCGTGCCGCCCTCGGCGGCGGGGGTGGGTGCCTCGACCCGGTCCAGTACGCCGAGGTCCGGCGTGCACAGCAGCACCTGGGTGGTGGTGCCGCCGATGTCGACGCCGGCGACGACGTCGTACGCGGGCGGGTTCATCCGGCGGCCCGCTTCCCGGCGGCGAGCGCGGCCAGCCGCTCCTCGCGCCGCCTGCGCTGCAGCACGGGGTCGGGGACGGGGACGGCCGCGAGCAGCCGCCGGGTGTAGTCGGTCCCGGGGTGCAGCAGGGTCTCCATGGTGGCGCCCTGCTCCTCGATCCGCCCGGCCCGCATCACGACGACGCGCTGGGCGAACTGCTGCACCACGGCCAGGTCGTGCGAGACGAACAGGCAGGCGAAGCCCAGCTCGTCCTGGAGCTCGGAGACGACCTCCAGCACGGTCTGCTGCACGCTCACGTCGAGCGCGCTGGTCGGCTCGTCCGCGACGAGCAGCCGGGGCTGCAGCACCAGCGCCCGCGCCAGGCTGACGCGCTGGCGCTGGCCGCCGGACAGCTCGCGCGGCGCGCGGTCGGCGAGCGCCCGCGGCAGGCGTACCTGCTCCAGCACCTCCTCCACCCGGGCGCGCCGCTCGGCACCGGACATCCGGCGCCGGTGCACGCGCAGCGGTTCGGCGACGCACTCGGCGACGCTCATCCGCGCGTCCAGCGACGCCACCGGGTCCTGCAGCACCACGCCGATGCCGGAGCGCAGTTCGCGCCGGGCGCGGGAGCGGGTGCGGCCGAGGTCGGAGCCGAGCAGGGTGACCGAGCCGGCGGACGGCTTGATCAGGCCCAGCGCGACCCGGGCGGCGGTGGACTTGCCCGAGCCGGACTCGCCGACCAGGCCGACGGTCTCGCCCGGCCGTACGTCGATGGAGACGCCGTCCAGGGCGCGCACCGCGCCGGGCCCGCGGCCGTACACCACAGCGATGTCGGTCAGCGAGACCACGGGCTCGGCGGTGGCGGGCGGCGCGGCCTTGGGCGCGGCGGCAGCCGGTCGCGTCGTCCCCTCCTCTGCCACCGCGAGCCGCGGTACGGCCGCCAGCAGCCGCTTGGTGTAGGCGTGTTCCGGGCGCAGCAGGACGTCCTCGACCGTGCCGGTCTCGACGATCTCGCCCTGCAGCATCACGGCGACGCGGTCGGCGAAGTCGGCGACCACGCCCATGTTGTGGGTGACCAGCAGCACGCCCGTACCGGCCTCGGCGGCGAGCTTTCGCAGCAGGTCCAGGATCTCGGCCTGCACGGTCACGTCGAGGGCGGTGGTGGGCTCGTCGGCGATGAGCAGGCCGGGCTCGTTGGCGATGGCCATGGCGATGACGACGCGCTGGCGCTGGCCGCCGGACAGCTCGAAGGGGTAGGCGGACGCCCGCTTCTCCGGGTCCGGGATGCCGACCTTGCGCAGCAGCTCGACGGCCTCGGCGCGGGCCTCGGCGGCGGTGACGTCGCGGTGGTTGCGGATCACCTCGGCGATCTGCTTCCCGATCCGGGTGAGCGGGTCCAGCGCGGTGGCCGGCTCCTGGAAGACCATGGCGGCGGACTTGCCGCGCAGCCGGCACAGCTCGGCCTCGGTGGCGGCCGCGATATCGGTGCCGCCGATCGCGACGCGGCCCTCGGTACGGGCGTTGCGCGGCAGCAAGCCCATCGTCGCGAAGGCGACGGTGGACTTGCCGGAGCCGGACTCGCCGACCAGGGCGAGCGTCTCGCCGGGCCGCACGTGCAGGGAGACCCCGCGTACGGCCGGTACGTCGCCGGTCTCGGTGGAGAAGGTGACGTTCAGACCGTCGACGTCGAGTACGCGGGTGTCAACGGTGGTGGTCACGAGCGCCCCCTCACGCCGAAGGCGTCGCGCAGGCCGTCACCGACGGCGTTGAACGCGCAGACGACGAGGATCACGGCGAGTCCCGGCGGCAGGATGAGCCACCAGCGGCCGGAGTACGCGGCCGTCAGGCCGGCGGAGAGCATGCCGCCCCAATCTGTAGCGGGAGGCTGGACCCCGAGGCCCAGGTACGAGACGTACGCCACCAGCAGGATCGCGTCGGCGACCTGGAAGGTCGCGGCGACCACGATGGTGGAGACGGAGTTGGGCAGCACGTGCCGGGTGATGGCCCGGGTGTGCGAGCCGCCGATGGCGCGCAGGGTGAGCACGTAGTCGCGGCTCTTGAGGGTGAGCGTCTCGGCCCGGATCAGCCGGGACGGCACCAGCCACGACACGAGGCCGAGGATGAGGACCAGCCCCCACACGCCGGGGGTGGATATCGCGGAGACCACCAGCAGGATGAACAGCGCCGGGATCGCGATGCCGGCGTCCACGACGCGCATCATCACCGCGTCGACCCAGCCGCCCGCGTAGCCGGCGGCGGCGCCCCACAGGGTGCCGATCAGCGTGGCGAGGACGCCCGCCGCGAGGCCCACCAGCAGGGAGACCTTCCCGCCGTACATCAGCCGGCCGACGATGTCGTGGCCGACGGCGTCCGTGCCGAGCCAGTGGGCGCCGCTGGGGCCCTGGTTGGCCTGGTCGAGGGCGGTGTGCGTCTGGTCCGTGTCGTACAGGAACGGGCCGACGAAGCAGAACAGGACGAACAGGACCACGACCGTCAGGCCGATCACGGCCAGCCGGTTGCGGGTGAAGCGGCGCAGCGCGAGGCGGCGGCCGGGGACGGCGGGCGCGGCGTCCTTGGTCAGTACGGCGCTCATGCGCGGCCCTCCTTCACTCGGGGGTCGACGATCCGCTGCACGATGTCGGCGATGAGCGTGCCGACGACGGTCGCGACCGAGATGATCAGGACGCAGCCCAGCAGGACGGGGTAGTCCGAGGACTGGGCGGCGTTCCAGAAGAGCAGCCCCATACCGGGGTAGTTGAACAGCTGCTCGACGACGAGCGCGCCGCCGAAGACCACCGGGACGTAGTAGCCGAGCATCGCCACCACGGGGGTGAGCGAGTTGCGGAACACGTGCCGCCACAGGATCGCGGTCTGCCGGGTGCCGCCGGCGCGGGCGGTGCGGACGTAGTCCTCCTCGAGGTTCTCCAGCGTGGCCGAGCGCATGTAGCGGCTGAACACGGCGATCATCGAGGCGGCGCCCGCGATCACCGGCAGCACCAGCGCGTTCGGCTCGGCGAGTACGTCGGAGAGGGTCTCGCCCTGCGGGGCCTGCGGCGGGAACCAGGGCAGGGTCTGGGTGAAGACCAGGATCAGGATGAGGCCGAGGAAGTACACCGGGGTCGCGTAGGCCACGAAGCTGAGCGTGGTGATCACGTAGTCGGCGGGCTTGTTGCGCCGTACGGCCTGCCACATGCCGAGCGGAATCGCCAGCGCCAGGCCCACCACCGCGGAGAGCACGGTGAGCAGCAGCGTCTTGGGCAGCCGCTGCAGGACCAGGTCCGTGACGGACTCGTTCAGCGTGTACGAGGTGCCGAGGTCGCCGTGCAGCAGCGTGTTCAGGTAGTGCGCGTACTGCACGGGCAGCGACTGGTCGAGGCCCTGCTCGTGGTTGAACGCCGCGATCTGCTGGGCCGTCGCCTGCGGCCCGAGGATGCCGCGGGCGGGGCCGCCGGGCAGGGCGTGGAGCAGACAGAAGACCACCACGGTCACGATGAGGATCACCGCGAGGGCTTGCAGCAACCGCCTTGTGAGGTAAAGGAGGGTAGCCATGTGCTTTCCGGTGGGACTTGCCGGGTGGGAGCCGGCGGGGGGTGCCGGAGATCCGGCGGGGAGGGTGATGCCCTCCCTGCCCGGTGGTCCGGGCGGGAGGGTGGTGCCCTCCCCGTCCGCGGCCGCGTGGGCGAAGCGGGTGGGCCGCCGGGACGGCCGCGGACGGGGAGGAGTCGCGGAGAGGAGTCAGAGCCGGGGGCTCACTTGCTCCACTTCCACTGCGCGGGGTGGAAGTTGGCGAGGGAGTCCTGGGCGAAGGTCTCCAGCCCGCTCTTCAGCACCGAGACCTGGTAGACCGGCTCGGGCAGCCAGATCACCGGCAGGTCCTTGGCGAGGGCCGCACTGTAGTCCTGCATGGCCTTCGGGTCGTTCGAGGTGTTGGTGGCCTCGATCAGCTTGTCCACCTCGGGGTTGGCGTAGCTGCCGAAGTTGGAGCCGCCGTCGCTCTGGAAGAGCGAGTCACCGGTCGGGTAGGCCGGGAAGTACCAGCTGCCGGCGGTGCCGAAGTAGGACAGCTGCCACTTGCAGACCGCCTGGTCGGTGGTGCAGGTCGGGGTCTGCGACAGCACCGAGTTGACCGGCGCGGTCTTGATCGAGAAGCCGATGCCGGACTTGGCGAGCGACGACTGGATCGCGCTCATCATGTTGTCGGTCACGGACGAGCCGGACTGCGACAGCACCTGCATCTTGAACTCGGTGCCCTCCTTGACGCCCTCGCCGCACTGCGCGGCGCCGGTGCCCGGAGCGGTGCACACCATGACCCCGCCCTTCTCCGTCCAGCCGTGCGAGGTCAGCAGCTCGCGGGCCTTGTCGTTGGAGAACGGGTAGGGGTTGTCCTTCTGCTCCTGGGAGAGGAAGTCCGACTCCTGGCCCTGCGGGATCGGCCCGTAACCCTCGACGGCGGTGCCGTTGAAGATCACCTTGGCCAGCTCCGGCTGGTTGATGGAGTGCTGGATGGCCTGGCGCGCGTACAGCTGCTTGAAGACCGGCCCCATGGTGGGGTTGTTGAAGTTCAGCGGCATGTACGTGATGGCCCAGCCGCTCCACGGCTTCACCGTGTAGCCCTGGCCCGTGAAGGAGTCCTTCTGGTCCAGGTCGGTCACGTCGATGTAGCCGTAGTCGACCTGGCCGGCGCGCACCGCGTTCTTCTCGGCGTCCGAGGTGGTGAACGGCAGCAGGTTGACCGTGGTGATGTCGGCCTTGTCGCCGCCGTCGTACTTCTTGTTGGCGGTGAGGGAGACCTTGCCGGAGGTGGAGAAGGACTTCAGCGCGTACGGGCCGCTGACCGTCTTCCACAGCGGGTTCTTCTCGTAGTCCGCGATGGACTTGGCCTCGGTGTTGAGGTACGTCCAGACCTTCTTCGCGCCCTCGGGGGTGCGGTCGGCGTCCGCGACGGCCTCGGCGTCGGAGGTCTTGTCCCAGACGTGCTGCGGCAGCGGCTTGATGTTGTTGAGCTGGTTGGCCAGCATCCACTGCGCGTTGTACGCCTTGTCGAAGGCGATGGTGAAGGTGTGCTCGTCGACGACCTTCAGCGAGGTCCAGTTGTCCGGGTTCTTGCCCGGGCTGTAGCCGGCCCACTGGTCCTTGTTCGCCTTGATCAGGTTGAACCAGAACTCCACGTCGCGGGACGTGATCGGCTTGCCGTCGCTCCAGTGGCGGTCACCGAGGGTGATGGTGACGCTCTTGTTGTCGGCGGCGAACTTCGCGTCCGTGGCGACGGAGGCGTCCTTGTTCCACTCCACCTTGCCGGTCGAGCCGTCGTACGAGACGAGGGGCTCCCAGAGGGTGGAGGTGATCGAGGAGTTGTTGGTGTTGAGGTGCGCCGCGGTGCCGATCGGCAGGATCCAGTTCGGCGTGAAGTTCGCGGGCAGCGCGTAATTGATCTCGTCCTTCGAGCCACCGGCCGAGGAGCCGCTGCCGGATCCGCCACAGGCGGAAAGCAGGGTTCCGGCGGAAACGGCGGCCGCCGTGGCGAGCACCCATCGGCGACGCCGCGCCACATTGCGTACAGGCGACATGATTCTCCTAGCTGTGAAGAGCCCGTCACATCCCGTTGCGGAGGGCCCGCCCGACGGATGCACGCTGAAAGTAGATGCCGGGTCGGCGTTGAAAAAACAGGGGTGCCCGATAACAAATCCATTTCTTCGAAACTGCAGAAAGGGGGGCGGGGGGCGGATGAACGGCATCTGACCTGCGATTTTGCTGCTTCAACTTGCTTCGACTTGATTCGGGGCCGGACCGCGTGCCGTACCTCACAGCCAGATCCCGGCGTGATCTGCCTAATATCCTGAGCGTCGACCAGGCCCTCCGAAAGTTGCTTTCTCCATGACTGCAAAAAGCTCCGCGCAGCGGTCCGGCGGAACCGCGCCGCCCGCGCTGTCGACGCGTGTGCTGGAACTCATCGCGTCCGGACAGGCCACCTCCCGCACCGAGTTGGCGGAGATCCTGGGGGCCGCGCCCTCCACCATCTCGCTGACCGTGGGCCAGCTCCTGGAGCGCGGGATCGTCGCCGAGCAGGGCACCCGCTCCTCCACCGGCGGCCGGCCGCGCAAGGTGCTGCGGCTGGGCAGCGACGACGAGTTCGCGCTCGGCGCCGACCTCGGCGGCCGGCACGCGCGGATCGGCGTGGTGCTGCCCGGCGGGATCCTCGCCGGCGCGTCGAACGTGCCGTTCGCCATCGCCGACGGGCCCGAGCAGGCCCTGACGAAGCTCGCGGTCACGCTCCGTGCACTCGCCGAGCAGCGCGGAACGCAGCTGCTGCGCGGCGTCGGCTTCTCCCTGCCCGGCCCGGTGGACGTCGGCGCCGGCACGGTGACGCTGCCCTCACGCATGCCCGGCTGGAACGGCTTCCCCGTCGCCGCGTGGCTGGAGGACCACTTCCAGGTCCCGGCCGCGGTGGACAACGACGCCAACTGCATGGCCGTCGGCGAGCACGCCGCCCGGCACGGCGAGCAGCGCCAGTCGATCACCGTCAAGATCGGCTCGGCCATCGGCGCCGGCGTGATCGTGGACGGCCGGCTGTACCGGGGCGCGACCGGCGCCGCCGGGGACATCACGCACGTGCGCATCGAGGAGGCGGGCGACCGCTTCTGCTCGTGCGGCAACACGGGCTGTCTGGAGACGGTGGCGTCCGGCGCCGCCCTGGTGCGGATCCTGCGCGAGCGCGGCGCCGACGTCAGCTCGCCGGGCGACGTCGTACGGCTGGCGACCGAGGCCGATCCGGAGGCCACCCGGGCGGTACGCCAGGCGGGCAAGGCGCTGGGCACGGTCCTGTCGGCGAACGTCAACTTCTTCAACCCGGACGCGGTGTACCTCGGCGGCATCCTGTCCACCCTGGAGCCGTTCGTGGCCGCCGTACGCGGTCAGCTCTACGACGGCTGCCATCCGCTGGTGACCAAGCACCTGGTGATCGAGCGCACGATGCTCGGCCGGGACGCGGGGCTGGTCGGAGCGGGCCAGTTCGCGCTGCAGCGGGCGCTGCGGCGGACCCTGTCGGCGAGCGCGTGACGCCGCCTCTTTGCTGCGGTACGCCGCCTCTTCCCGGTGATACGCCGCCTCTTCCCGTGAACCGTCCATCCCTCCCGTAGGAGTCCAGGAGCCATGACGCAAGCCCCCGCCCGTACCCCCGTCGCCCGGCCCGTGATCGCCATCGCGGGGCTGGGCATCGAGTCCTCCACCTTCTCCCCGGCCCGCACCGAGGCACCGGCGTTCCACCCGCAGCGGGGCGAGGAGGTGCTCACCCGCTACCCGTTCCTCGCGGCGGGCGAGCCGCTGCGTGCGGCCGCCGAGTGGCACGGCGCGCTGGTCGGCAAGTCGCTGCCCGGCGGGATGGTGACGGCCGCCGCCTTCGCCGAGCTCTCCGAGGAGCTGCTGGAGCGGCTGGCCGCGCTGCCCGCGCTGGACGGGCTCTGGTTCGACATCCACGGCGCGATGACCGTGGAGGGTCTCGACGACGCGGAGGCGCTGCTGCTCGCGCGGATACGGGACGTGGTCGGCCCGGACGTGATCGTCTCCACCTCCATGGACCTGCACGGCAACGTCTCCCGCGAGCTGGTCCACGGCAGCGACCTCATCACCTGCTACCGGATGGCGCCGCACGAGGACCACATGGAGACCAAGGAGCGCGCCGCGCGCAACCTGGTCGGGCTGCTGACCGACGGCGGCCCGCGGCCGGTCAAGGCGTGGGTCCCGGTGCCGGTGCTGCTGGCCGGCGAGCAGACCTCGACGCGGATCGAGCCGGCGAAGAGCATCTACGCCGCGGTGGACGAGGTGGAGGCCCTCGACGGCGTCATCGACGCGGCGATCTGGGTCGGCTACGCGTGGGCGGACGAGCCCCGCAACCGTGCGGCGGTGGTCGTCACCGGTCAGTCCGAGGAGGCTGTCGCGGCGGGCGCGGAGCGCCTGGCGCGGGGTTTCTGGGACGGCCGGAAGGACTTCGCGTTCGTGGCGCCGACGGACTCCCTCGACGGGTGCCTCGACGCGGCGCTCGCCTCCTCCGCGCGGCCGTTCTTCGTCAGCGACAGCGGCGACAACCCGACGGCGGGTGGCGCGGGTGACGTGACGTGGGGCCTCACGCAGGTCCTGGCCCGGCCGGAGTTCCAGTCGCCGTCCGGACCGACGGTGATCTACGCGTCCGTGCCGGGCCCGTCGGCGGTGGCCACGGCCGTGGCCGCGGGCGTCGGCGCGACGGTCACCGTCACGGCGGGCGCGGAGGTCGACGACCGGCACGCGGGGCCGCTCACGATGACGGGCGTGGTGCACGCGATCCGGCACGGTGACCGGGACGCGCGCACGGAGGTCGTGCTCCGGGTGGGCAGCGTGTACGCGATCCTCACGGAGCTGCGCAAGCCGTACCACCTCGAGGCGGACTTCACGGGCCTCGACCTCGACCCGCGCTCGGCGGACCTGGTGATCGTCAAGATCGGCTATCTGGAGCCGGAGCTGTACGACATGGCGTCGGACTGGCTCCTCGCCCTGACGCCGGGCGGCGTCGACCAGAACCTGGTCCGCCTCGGCCACCGCCGCATCCGGCGCCCGATGTTCCCCTTCGACGCCGACATGGCGCAGCCGGACCTCTCGGCGCGGATCATCGCGGCGTCGTGCGACGCGCTGGGCGGCGCGGACGAGTGACCCCCGGGCGGCCCCGGGGCTCCCGGGGCCGCCCGGTCGATCGCTAGGTGCCACGGTGCGGTTCGTCACCACCGAACCCGGTCCGGTGCGCGACGAGTTGGGCTCCCCGCCGGTGCACGTGGCGACGCGGTACGCCGAGGTGGAAGCCTGCGACGTGCTGCGGTCCCGGGCAGGAGCAGCCACCTGGCCATGGCGGCGGGCCTGCTGCGGGGGCTGACGGCCACCACGCACTGGGGCGCGGTCGCCACGCTGGAGTCGTACGGTGCGGTCTACACCGCCGAGCGCGTGGTCCGGCAGGGGCGGGTGATCACGTCGGCCGGGGTGTCGTCCGGCATCGACATGGCCGTCGGCCTGGCGGCGCTGCTCACGGACGACCTGACGGCGCAGGCGATCCAGCTCTACACGGAGTACGACCCCGAGCCCCCGTTCGACGCGGGCTCGGTGGCGAAGGCGTCGCCGGAGGTCCTGCGGCGCGCGCGGGCGCTGGGATAGGGGTCCGGTGGCCGGTGCCGCGCCTCAGGCGCCGGACCACTCGCCGGGGCGGTACCAGGTCTCTCCGTCGCCCGGCCGGACCCGGACCGAGTCGCCCGCGCCCAGAGCGGCCAGGAGCGAGAACACCCGGTTCAGCACATCCGTGCGGTCCAGGGACGGATCCACTTCGAGATCGAGATGGGAGAAGTGCTCACCGGTGCCGGCGCCGACCACTTCTCCCGTTCCCTCGAACACCTCGGTGAGACCGTCCTCGATGTCGTCGCGGTCGACCGGGATCGGCCCGTCGACGACGATCTCCACGAAATCCACGGTCGTCCGGACGGCCGCCGCGGTCAGCGGGCGGACCTGAGGCGTTCGAGGATGCGGTCGCGGCCGCTCGACCAGTTGTCGGAGAGCGCCTCGACCGCGGCCGGGACGTCGCCGCGCAGGAGGCACTGGGCGATGCGCTCGTGCTCCTGCGCGGAGCGTTCCAGGATGTCCTGGTCGCCGACCACCACCCGCTCGTAGCGGTGCATCGTCAGCTTCAGGGACATCAGGAGGTCCATCAGCCGCTCGTTGCCGCAGCCGGAGAGGAGCAGGTCGTGCCACTCGTCGTCGTACCGCTCGATCACCTCGTGCCGGGCCGCCGGGGCGGAGAACGCACGGGCCTCGTCCAGCAGGCGGGGCGCGATCGACGCGAGGTGGGCCGGGTCCGAGGAGCGCAGGGCCAGGGACTCCAGGGCCACCACGATCGCCGTGAGGTCGTGGAACTCCTGGGGGTTCATCGGCGTGAAGCTGAAGCCCTTGCCGCGCCGGCTCGTGATGACGCCCTCACGCTCGAGCGTGATGAGCGCCTCGCGCAGCGGCGTCCGGCTGACCCCCAGCTCGGCGGCGAGCTGCACCTCGTTGAGCGGCTCGTCCGTGGTGAACTCACCCCGGGCGAGACGCGCCAGCAGCTCGTCCTTGACCTGCTCGCGCAGCGGACGCCGATCGATCGCCATGGTCGGTGGCCCTTTCCTCCGGTCCGGTCCATTATCCGGGATGCGTGAGCGTCCGATCAGGCGGTCCCCGCACCGTCCACGGCGATCACCGCTCCGGACACGAACGCCGCCGCGTCACTCGCCAGGAATGCGACGGTCTGGGCGATGTCGCGGGGCTGCCCGATGCGGCCCAGCGGGCGGTCCGCGGCCTCCGCGTAGAACGACTCCGCGCTCTCCCCCAGCTGGCCGGCCTCGTCCGCGAGCATGCCCGTGTTGGTGTCGCCGGGGCACACGCAGTTGACGCGGATGTTCGCGGGGCCGTGGTCGATGGCCATCGCGCGGGTCATGTTCACCACCGCGCCCTTGGAGGCGCAGTACGAGACGGCCTGGCCCCCGCCCTTGATGCCCCAGCCCGAGCCGGTGTTGACGATGCTGCCGCCGCCCGCCTCGGTCATCAGCGGGACGACGAGCCGGCTCATCAGCATGATCGACTTGATGTTCACCGCCATCACCAGGTCCCAGTCGTCCTCCGTGATCTCCAGCACGGTGGAGCGGCGGATGATCCCCGCGTTGTTGAACAGGACGTCCACGCCGCCGTACGTCTCCGTCGCGGTACGGACGACCGCCTCGCAGTCGGCGGCCCGCGACACGTCGCAGCGGACGAAGACGCCGCCCGTCTCCTTGGCCGCCTGTGCGCCCGCCGCCGGGTCGATGTCCGCCAGGACGACGCGCGCGCCCAGCTCTGCGAGGAGGCCCGCGGTGGCGCGGCCGATGCCCGAGGCGGCGCCGGTGACGATCGCGCGCTTGCCGGTGAGGTCGATCATGGTGTTCGTTCCTTCGCGTGTTCGAGGGGCGGGAGGATCATCCCGCAAGTCGGTAGAGAGAGGTGCTGCCGCGTCCGGTGAGGACGGGCAGATAGCCGGCCAGCTCCGCGTCCAGTGACGCGTCGCCCGTGTCGGCGAGCAGGGGGCGGCCGCCGAGGGAGGCGAGCTTGGCCTCCGTACACAGGACCAGGAGCCGGTCGCGGCCCGCGGCTCGCAGCAGGTCCGGGGAGAGCTGCTGGTTGCCGCGGCCGAGGAGGAAGCCCTGGCCGCCGATGGGCGACACGGCGATCCAGGGGGGCGAGCCTCCCTGGATCGCGGACCGCAGCCCCGCCGCGCTCGCGTCCCGCGCCAGGACCCCGGCGCGGCCGTCCGCCAGGGTCAGGGCGTTGACGCCGGTCAGGGCGACGTCCGCGCCGAGGGCCGCCGCCACCGCGTGGGTCGTGCCGCCGGGGCCGAGGACGAGCGGGGCCCCGGCGGGAACGCGGGCCGCCAGCTCGGCGGCGATGCCCGCGGTGGCCTCCGGGGCGGCGGCCGGCGCGCCGGACTTGCGCTGCTGGACGCGGGCGGGGACGTCCGGCACGGTGAGCCAGCCGTACAGCCGGGCCGTGAGCCGGCCCTCGCGCAGCGCCTCCTCGTCCCGGTCCATGACCTCGGCCTGCCGCAGCCGCAGCCGGGCCCGCCCGTCGCCGCCCGCCCAGGCGGCGGCGGTCTCCCCCGCGGCCCGGGGGGTGACGCCGAAGACCGCGGAGTGCATCTTGACCCCGGTCGGGATACCCAGCACGGCGAGGTCCGCGCCGCGGGTGGCCGGCCCCCCGGTCACCCCCACCAGCGCGTCCCACACGTCCCGTGCCGTCCCGTCACCCCCCGCGAAGAGGACCAGCCCGGCCCCCGCGTCGCGCAGCGCCCGCACCGCGGCGACGGTGTCGCCGGGCCCGGTCTCGGCACCCGGCGCGGACCCCGGCGACCCGGGCGCCGAGCCCGCCGCGGACGGGCCCGCCGGGCCGCCCGGCCCCGGCCCCGTTCCCGTACCGGCCCCGGGTGCGCGCGGCGCGCCCGGCTCGTACACCACCCGCGCCTCCCACCCCGCCGCCCGCGCCGCGTCCGCGCCCATCGGGCCGCCCGCGGTGAGCAGTTCGCACGGGGTGCCCCGCAGCGAGGCCAGGGCCGCCGCCGCGCGCTCCCCCGCGCGCGGCACCGCCCCCAGCTCCAGCGCCCGGCGCTGGACCTCGCGGCCGTCGCTGCCCTTCAGCCCCACGGGACCGCCGAGCCCGGCGACGGGGTTCACGACGAGGCCGATGCGGGGGACGGTCACGCGGGTCCGCCGGACCAGGCGCCGGAAGGCCCGCCGGACGAGGCGCCGACCACCTTGCGCTGGTAGGCCCGCCACGTCACCGCCCACGTCGCCGGGTCGTCGAGCGACGACTCCCGCACCCGGTGCACCGTCGAGCGGTGCGGGGCGGTGCGAACCGTCTCCGGGTCCTCGTACGCCTCCCGCGCCACCTCCGCCAGGATCGCCGCGTACTCGTCGAGGTCGGCGCGCGAGTACGACTCGGTCGGCTCCAGCGTCATCGGCTCCGGCACGACGTACGGGTGGTGGCTGGTCCAGTAGTGCGTGCCGAAGTCGGCCGCCCGCAGGCCGAGGTCCTCGCTGTGCACGCCGGTGTCGGCGTAGAGCTGCTCCCAGCTGTAGCGCACCTGCTCCACCCGCGGCCGGCCGGCCGCGTAGGGCGCGCTCACGCCGCGGATCTTCAGCACCTGGTGCATCAGGTAGTTGTTGTTGAGGACGGCGGTCTCCGCGGCCTCCCGCAGCCCCTCGGCCCCGAGCGCCATGATCCAGGCGTACGCCCGGACCAGGTTCGGCATCACGCCGTAGTACGGCCGCATCTTGCCGACCGAGTCCGGCCGGTCGTCGTCGAGCGTGTAGCGGGTGCCGTCGTACGACACCACCGGCCGCGGCAGGAACGGCGCCAGCTCCTCCGTCACACCGCAGGCGCCGGCCGCGGGGCCGCCGCAGGCGTGCGGGGTGGAGAACGTCTTGTGCAGGT
Source organism: Streptomyces sp. NPDC051940 (assembly GCF_040680895.1). Taxonomy (NCBI): domain Bacteria; kingdom Bacillati; phylum Actinomycetota; class Actinomycetes; order Kitasatosporales; family Streptomycetaceae; genus Streptomyces; species Streptomyces sp. NPDC051940. The sequence continues at coordinate 96,677 of NZ_JBFAXR010000005.1, forward strand.
TGAAGTGGCACAGGTCGAAGCCCGCGTCGCGGGCGCGGGTGATGCCGAGGATGCCGTTGGCGTTGGCCTGGTCGTACGAGCACAGGCCGCCGGCCTCGTGGACGACGCGGACGAACTCCTCGATCCGCGGGTTGTAGATGCCCGTGTCCTCGGGGTTGGTGATGAGCAGCGCGGCGGTGCGCGGGCCGGCGGCGGCCTTCAGCGCCTCGAGGTCCGGGTAGCCGTCCCCGTCGGGGTGGAGGGTGATGACCTTGAAGCCGGCCGTCTTGGCGCAGGCGGCGTTCGAGGGGTGGGAGAAGATCGTGGTGATGATCTCGTCGCGCTGCTCCAGCTCGCCCTTCGCCGCGAAGTAGGCGCGGATCATAGCCACGTTGGTGTAGATCGCGGCGGAGCCCGCGCCGGGCTGCAGCGTGACGCGGTCCATGCCGGAGACCTCGGCGAGGAGCCGCTCCAGCCGGTGGATGACCTCCAGCGCGCCCTGCACGGTGTCCTCGTGCTGGCGGGGGTGCAGTTCGGCGATCCGGTGGTCGCGGACGAACTGGTCGTTGACCTTGGGGCTGTACTTCATCGTGCAGGTGCCCTGGCCCACGTCGATGTTGAGGTCGGCGCCCAGGTTCTCCTGCGACAGCCGCAGATAGTGGCGCAGCACCTGCTGCTGGGCCAGCTCGGGGAGGGCGGGCGGGTCGGTGCGGCGGATGAAGGCGGGCAGCTCGGGCGTCTCGGCCGCGCAGGCGGGGTCGGGGGCCGGCACCAGCACGCCGCGCTCGCCGGGCGTGCCGAGTTCGAAGACCAGCTTCTCGTCCCAGCGGGCCTGGTGGAACCGCCGCAGCCGCGGCTTGGCGGCGATCCGGGCGTCCTCGGGCGTCACGGGCGCGGAGGGTCGGGGGGCGCTCACTGGGCGGTCTCCTTCAGGGTGTCGGCGAGGCGGTCGATGTCGGCGCGGGTGTGGACCTCGGTCACGCAGAACAGCGCCTCGTGCGGGTCGGCCAGCGGCGTCGCGCCGAGGATGCCGTGGCGCAGCAGGCCGTCGGCGACCCGGGCCGCCGTGCGGTTCGTGAAGCGGACCGGGAAGTCGGCGAAGTGGACGGCGTCCGCCTGCGGGATCTCCACCCCGGGGACGTCGGCGAGCCGGCGCTTGGCGTAGGCGGTGTGGGCGAGGATCGTCTCGCCGATCTCCCGCATGCCGTGCGGGCCCATCAGCGACAGGTAGACCCCGGCGGCGATGCCGTGCAGGGCGGCGGCGGTGCCGACCCACTCGTTGCCCTCCTCGCGGCGGGCGAAGGAGGTCCGTTCGTACGCGACGTCGCCGAAGCCGTACTCCCCCTCGACGCTCGTGGGGACCAGGCCGAAGAGGCGGGACGGGTACTCGGCGACCAGGCGCTCGTCGTCCCGGGTGGCGATGAAGCCGGCGTTGCCGCCGCCGTAGCTCATGTGGATGCCGAGCGGCTGGATGTCGCCGCAGGCGATGTCCGCGCCGTAGGAGGCGGGCGGGGCGAGGACGCCCAGGGAGACGGGGTTGCAGCCGACGACGTACAGGGCGCCCGCGGCGTGGGCGAGTTCACCCAGGGCGGGCAGCGCGGGGTCCACCAGACCGGTGTACGACGGGGCTTCGGCGTACACGGCGGCGGTCGCGCCGCCCGCCACGGCCGCGCGTACGGCGTCGAGGTCGACCGGGCCGGTGGCGGGGACCACGACCAGCTCCAGGTCGGGGCGGACGTAGTCGGCGACCTTGGACAGCTTGTCCGGGTCGACGGCGCCGGCCACCACGAGCCGGGTGCGCCCGGTCGCCCGCGCCGCCATCCGCAGCGCCGTGGCGGTGGCCTGGAAACCGTCGTAGACGGGGACGTTGACGACCTCCACGTCCAGCAGCTCGGCCATCAGCGACTGGTACTCCCACAGCGCCTGGAAGCGGCCGTGGTCCTCGTAGGGCTCGCCGGCGTACGCGGTGAGGAACTCGCTGCGGTTCACGATCTCGTCGACGACGGCCGGTACGTGGTGCTGGTAGCAGCCCGCGCCGAGGAAGCTGAGGAGCTGCTTCGTTGAAGTGTTACGACCCAGCAACCCCTCGACATGACGGGTGAGTTCGGCCTCCGAACGCAGCGGGGCGGGCAGGTCGAGGGGGCGCTTCAGCCGGATCGTGTCCGGGATGTCGGCGTAGAAGTCCTCGACGCTCGCGGCGCCGATGGCGTCGAGCATCGCCTTCCGGACGGCGGGGACGGAGTTCGGTATGTACGGGTGGCCTTGCGGATCGCGTTCGCTCATCCTCGCGCTTCTGCCTTCTGTGTCGGTGTTCATCGGTGTTCGCGTACAACCTCTTGACGAACAGCTCCATCATTCAGTGTTCTGTATACAGCATTAGCCATTCAGTCGTCAGGAGGCAAGGGTGCCCACCGCTCCCAGCAGATTCACCAGCCCCACCAGACGTTCCGTCCTGGCCACGGGTGCCGCGGCCGCGGCCACCCTGCTCACCGGCTGCGCCACCGGCGGCACCGGGGCGAAGGACAAGCCCCGCGACCTCAAGGCCGGCGCCGAGCTCAAGGGCTCGATCACCGTCTGGTCCTGGGACGTCGCCGCCCAGGCCCTCGAGCGCCTCGCCCGCGCCTTCGAGTCGGCGCACCCGGGGACGAAGATCAAGGTCCTCGACACCGGCTACGACAACGCCTACGACAAGATCACCGTGGGTCTGAAGGCGAACACCGGCCTCGCCGACGTACTCACCGTCGAGGGCTCCCAGCTGCCCAGCTATCTGGGCAACTTCCCGGCCGGCTTCTACGACCTGACCAAGCAGACCGCCGCCCTGGCGAAGGACTTCGACCAGGCGGCCTGGGCGACGGTCACCGACCGGAGGAAGCAGGTCCTGGGCCTGCCGTGGGACATCGGCCCGTGCGCGCTGTTCCACCGCACCGACTACTTCCGCCAGGCCGGCGTCGACCCCGCCTCCCTCACCACATGGGACGCGTACGCCGAGGCAGGCACGGCGGTGAAGAAGAAGACCGGGCGCAAGTTCCTGGTCATGGACTCCGACGACACCGGTCCCCTCCCCCTGCTCCTGCAGCAGCAGGGCCGCGGCTACTTCCGGGACGGCAAGGTCGCCGTCGCGAGCCCCGAGGCCGTGCGCGCGCTCACCCTGATGAAGGAGCTGGCCGACCGGGAGCTGATCGCGTACGAGAAGGGCTGGGACGGCCTCGTCAGCGCGACGAAGACCGGCAAGGTCGCCACCACCCTCACCGCCGCCTGGTGGACGGGCACCCTGACCTCGGAGATGCCGGAGCTGAAGGGCAGGTTCGGCGTGGTGCCGCTGCCCGCGTTCGACGAGGGCGGCACCCGGACGTCCAACGAGGGCGGCTCCACGCTGTGCATACCCGCCCAGAGTAAGAACCCCGAGCTGGCCTGGGCGTTCGTCCAGTTCGTACTGACGGACAAGGCGAACCAGGTCTCCATGCTGAAGGAGGAGGGCCTCTTCCCCGCCTATCTGCCGGCGCTCGATGACCCGTACCTCAGCGCCCCGCAGGAGTACTTCGGCGGTCAGCCCGCGCTGAAGGTCTTCGCCGACCTGGCCCGCACCATCCCGGCCACGGAGACCACCGAGGACGGCGCGAAGGCGGGCGAGATCATGAAGTCCGCGGTGAACAAGGTGCTGCTGCGCGGCGGCGACCCGCAGAGCGCGCTGCGCTCGGCGGCCGACCAGATCGCCGCGGCCACCGGCCGCGAGATCGCGGGATAGGGCGCCCGTGTCCGTCCAGACCCACCCCGCACCCGCCGCCGCCCGGGCGAGGGTCGCACCCAGGCCGCGAAAGCGCCGGATCCGGCTCACCCACTGGGTCTTCGCCGGTCCCGCGGCCGTGCTGTTCACCGCGTTCTTCGCCTATCCGCTGGCCGCCAGCCTCTACCAGTCGTTCACCCGCGACGAGGGCGGCGTCACGGTCTGGGCGGGCCTCGACCAGTACCGGCGGATGCTGCACGACCCGGCGTTCCTGGAGTCGCTGCTGAACACCGGGCTGATCCTGGTCACCCAGGTCCCGGTGATGCTGGTCCTGGCCCTCGCGCTGGCCGCGCTGCTCAACCAGTCCTGGCTGCGCTTCCGCGGCACCTGGCGCGCGCTGTACTTCCTGCCGGCGGTCACCACGCTGGTCGCGTACGCCGTGGTCTTCCAGGTGCTGCTGAAGGGCGACGGCGGTCTGGTCAACCAGACCCTGACAGCCGTCGGCCTGCCCGCCGTCGACTGGCTGAACGATCCCGCCTGGGCCAAGACCGCCCTGGTCGGCTCGCTGACCTGGCGCTGGACCGGCTACAACGCGGTGATCCTGCTGGCCGGCCTGCAGTCCATCGGCCGCGAGCAGTACGAGGCCGCCGCGATCGACGGGGCCGGCACCGTCACGACGTACACCAGGGTGATCTTCCCGCAGCTGCGTCCGGTGGTGCTGTTCTGCGCGGTCACCTCGACCATCGGCACGCTGCAGCTCTTCGACGAGCCGTACGTGCTGACCCGGGGCGGGCCGGACCACGCCACCCTCACGCCCGTCGTCTACCTCTACCAGACCGGCTTCCAGCAGATGGACTTCGGCTACGCGGCCGCCATCGCCTGGGCGGTGGTCGTCGTGATCGCGGCGGTCTCCGCCCTGCAGTTCTGGTTCTTCGGAAGGGAGCGCCGCTGATGGGGACCTTCGTGGCGCGGTACGCCGTACGTCTGCTGCTGCTCGCGGGGGCGGTGCTCAGCCTGGTCCCGTTCCTGTGGATGGCGGTGGCCGCCACGCACTCCACGTCCGAGCTCTTCGACTCGCCGCCGCCGTTCCTCCCCGGCGGGAAGCTGCTGGAGAACCTGGCGCGGCTCCAGGACACCATCGGCTTCGGCCGCGTGATGGCCAACAGCCTCGGCATCGCGCTCGTGCACACCGCGCTCAGCTCGCTGGTCTCCGCGATGTGCGGGTACGGGCTGGCCAAGTACCGCTTCCGGGGCCGCGGTCTGCTGCTGGGCGTGGTGCTGGCGACGATGATGATCCCGTTCCAGGTGCTGCTGGTGCCGCTGTTCCAGATGATGGCGAACCTGGGCTGGGTCGACACCTACCAGGCGGTGATCCTGCCGTTCCTGGCGAACTCCTTCGGGATCCTGCTGATGCGCCAGGCGTTCACGACCTTCCCCGACGAGATCCTCGAGTCCGCGCGGATCGACGGCTCGGGCGAGCTGCGGACCTTCTACCAGGTGGTGCTCCCCTGTGTGCGGCCGCAGCTCGGCGCGCTGGTGATCTTCACGTTCATGGGGGCCTGGAACAGCTTCATCTGGCCCCTGCTCATGCTCAACAGCGAGGAGAAGTACACCGTGCCCGTGGCACTGAACACCCTCACCGGCCTCACCCGGGTCGACTACTCGGGCCTGATGCTCGGCTCCCTGCTCGCGACCCTGCCGCTGATGCTGCTGTTCCTGCTCTTCCAGCGGCAGTTCGTGGCCGGTCTGCTCGGCGGGGCGGTGAAGGGATGAGCCTCACCCGCGTCGGGGGCCTGCTGTACGGCGGCGACTACAACCCCGACCAGTGGCCCGAGGAGGTGTGGGCCGAGGACGTGAAGCTGATGGGCGAGGCCGGGGTGAACACGGTCACCGTCGGCGTCTTCTCCTGGGCCCGGCTGCAACCGGGGCCGGAAGGCTGGGACTTCGGCTGGTTCGACCGGCTGCTGGACCTGCTGCACGCGCACGGCATCGCCGTGGACCTGGCCACGGCCACCGCCTCCCCGCCGGCCTGGCTGGTGCGCGCCCACCCGGAGATCCTGCCGGTGACGGCCGACGGGGTCCGGCTGGAGTTCGGCTCCCGCCAGCACTACTGCCCGTCCTCCCCCGTCTACCGCGCCGCCGCGGTCCGCCTCACCCGCGCGCTCGCCGAGCGGTACGGCGACCACCCGGCGCTCGCGCTGTGGCACATCCACAACGAGTACGGCGACCACGTCACCGAGTGCTTCTGCCCGGAGTCGGCCGCCGCCTTCCGCCGCTGGCTGACGGACCGCTACGGCACGGTCGAGGCCCTCAACCACGCCTGGGGCACCGCCTTCTGGTCGCAGCGCTACGGCGCCCTCGCCGAGATCGAGCCGCCGCGCACCGCGCCCGGCCCGGTCAACCCGACCCAGACGCTGGACTGGCGCCGCTTCTGCTCCGACGAGCTGCTGGCCTGCCACCGCGCCGAGAAGGCGGTCCTGGACGAGGTCATCCCGGACATCCCCGTCACGACGAACTTCATGTCGATGTTCAAGGCGCTCGACTACTGGACCTGGGCCGAGCACGAGGACTTCGTCTCCGACGACGCCTACCCCGACCCGGCCGACCCGCGCGCCCAGGTGAACGCCGCCCTCAACTACGACCTGATGCGCTCGCTGAAGCGGGGCCGCCCCTGGCTGCTGCTGGAGCAGGCGCCCTCCGCGGTGAGCTGGCGCGAGGTCAACGTGCCCAAGCGGCCCGGGCTGCACCGGCTCTGGTCGCTGCAGGCCCTGGCCCGCGGCGCGGACGGGATCATGTACTTCCAGTGGCGGGCCTCCCGGGCCGGCGCCGAGAAGTTCCACAGCGCGATGCTGCCGCACCGCGGCACCGACTCGCGCGGCTGGCGCGAGACGGTCCGCTTCGGCGCGGAGCTGCGCCGGCTGGCGGAGGTCGCGGGCTCGCGGCTGCGCGCCCGGGTCGGGATCGTCCTGGACTGGGAGTCCTGGTGGGCGCTGGAGCTGGACGACCACCCCTCGGCCCGGATGCGCTGGCCGCGGCTGCTGCGCCCCTGGTACGAGGCGCTGCACGAGCGCGGGATCACGGTCGACTTCGTCCGCCCCGGCGCCCCGCTGGACGGCTACCGGCTGCTGCTGGCGCCCAACCTCTACCTCGTGACCGGGGCGACGGCCGACTGGCTGCGCTCGTACGTCGAAGGAGGCGGCGTACTCGCGGCCGGCGGCTTCTCGGGCATCGCGGACGCCGACGACCACGTCCACCCCGGCGGTCACCCCGGCCCGCTGCGCGACCTGCTGGGCGTCGTCGTCGACGAGCACTGGCCGATCCCCGACGGGGAGCACACCGGCACGGAGCTGGGCGACGCCACCGTGTGGAGCGAGTGGCTCGAGGCCACAGACGCCCAGGTCAAGGCCAGCTACACGGGCGGTGAACTCGCCGGGCAGCCGGCCGTCACCCGCCGCGCCCACGGGGCCGGTTCGGCCTGGTACGTCAGCTGCCATCTGGCCGACGCGGGCCCGGCGCTCGACCCGCTGCTCGCGGAGGCGGGCATCGCCGCCGCGCCCGGCGTACCGCCCGGGGTGGAGAGGACGCTGCGGTCCGGCGCCGACGGCACGTCGTACCTCTTCCTGCTCAACCACACCGCCGAGGAGACCGTCGTACGGCGGCTCCCGGCGGGAACGGACCTGCTCACCGGCGCGGAGGTCGCCGGGGAGCTGCGGCTCGGCCCGCTGGGCGCGGCCGTCGTCCGTACGCGCTGACCTCCCCGTACGACCGCACATCCCGCCCTGCCACGTCACCGATGGAGTTGACCCATGCGCTCGCGTCACCGCACCACCCTCGCCGCGACGGCCCTCGTCGCGGCACTGACCACCCCCGTCCCGCTCGCCCAGGCGGCGCCCGGACCGCAGGACGTCTCCTACGCGGACGTCCTCGACCTGCACGGCGTCCCCGGCGCCGCGCTGCCCGGCGACCGGGAGGACACCAGCCCCGTCAACGTCTTCGCCGACCGGGGCGCCTGGCACGCCTACGCCCTGCCCGGGGTGCACGACCGCGCCCAGTGGGGCGGGTTCTCCGGGCCGCTGTACATCGCCCAGGAGTACCCGTGGTGGCTGAGCAAGTCGTTCAGCCGGCTGAGCCTCACCGAGGACGGGCGCGCGCTGGACCTCGGCGCGGGCGGGACGCCCGAGTTCACCTCGCTGCCGGGGCTGCTGCGCCAGTCGTACGACCTCGGCGGCGGCCTGACCCTGCGCATCGAGCTGCGCTTCGCCACCGACCGCACCGCGCTGGTCCGCGCGTCCGTCCGCAACGAGGGCGGCCGGGCCCGCACCCTCGGCGCCGACTGGCGCGGCACGCTGCTGCGCCCCACCGAGCAGCCGATGCGGGACGCGCCCTCCCTGGGCGCCACCGCCGGCGGGGTCGCCGTGGACTTCGCCGAGGTCCGCGAGACGTGGGACTACCTCACGGACGGCACCGAGCGCTTCGAGGTCAGGCACGGCGAGCCGGTCCGTACGACGGTCAAGGGCGACGCGTACCGCACCACGCTGGCCGGTGACTTCACGGTGGCGCCCGGGGCGTCGCGCAGCCTCGACTGGACCGAGACGTACACCTTCACCGCCGGGGAGCGCACCCGCGAGGACGGCCGGGTCCGGCGGATCCTCGACCGCCCCGGCGACTGGGCCCAGGCGGGCGACAAGCGCTGGCGCGGCTATGTGGCGGGCGTGACCGAGGGCGTGCCGGCGGAGCGCCGGCGGCTCGCGGTGAAGTCGCTCCAGACCCTGGTCACCAACTGGCGCAGCGCCGCCGGGGCGCTGAAGCACGACGGGATCACGCCGTCCATCTCGTACAAGTGGTTCACCGGCGGGCTGTGGTCCTGGGACACCTGGAAGCAGGCCGTGGGCACGGCCCGCTTCGACCCGTCCCTGGCGCAGAACCAGATCCGCGCCATGTTCGACCACCAGATCCGCCCCGACTCGGCGACCCGCCCGCAGGACGCGGGCATGATCCCCGACTGCGTCTTCTACAACGACCCGGCGCGCGGCGGCGGCAACTGGAACGAGCGCAACACCAAGCCGCCGCTGGCCGCCTGGTCGGTGTGGGAGGTGTACCGCGAGAGCGGCGACCCGGACTTCCTGCGCGAGCTGTACCCGAAGCTGGTGGCGTACCAGGAGTGGTGGTACCGCAACCGCGACCACGACGGCAACGGCCTCGCCGAGTACGGCGCCACGGTCGACCCGGCCAACACCGACCCGGCCGAGGCGCGCCAGGCCGCCGCCTGGGAGAGCGGGATGGACAACGCGCCGCGCTTCGACGCCTCGCGGGTGCTGGAGAACCGCGACGCCTCGGGCCGGCTCGTCGGCTACTCCCTCGACCAGGAGTCGGTGGACCTGAACGCCTATCTGGCCGGCGACCAGGCGTATCTGGCGAAGATCGCCGGCGAGTTGGGGCGGTCCGCCGACGCGGAGCGCTGGGCGGCGAAGTCGGCGGCGACGGCGCGGGCGGTCCGGGAGCGGATGTACGACCCGGCGACCGGCTGGTTCTACGACACCGCCCTCGGCACCGGCGCCCCGCTGACGGAGCGCGGCCGGGGCATCGAGGGCGCGATCCCGCTGTGGACGGGCACGGCGTCCGCCGGCCAGGCGGCCACGGTCCGCAACACGCTGACCGACCCGGCGGAGTTCGCCACGAAGGTGCCCTTCCCGACCGTCTCCGCCTCGTCCCCGTTCTTCGACTCCACGGCGTACTGGCGCGGCCCGGTCTGGCTGGACCAGGCGTACTTCGCGCAGGCGGGCCTGCGCCGGTACGGCTACGAGGCGGACGCGCGGCAGCTGACGGCGCAGCTCATCGACAACGCGGACGGGCTGGCCGGGGACGCGCCGGTCATGGAGAACTACGACCCGCTGACCGGCGACCGCCTCAACTCGACGAACTTCAGCTGGTCGGCGGCGCTGCTGCTGCCCATGCTCGAAGGCTGACGCCCACGGGGGCCCGGGGGCTCCGCCCCGGGCCCCCGCGGGGCAAGTGGTCACCTCCCCGGGGATGGGGGCTCCGCCCCGGGCCCCCGCGGGGCAAGTGGTCACCTCCCTGGGGATAGGGGCTTCGCCCCCGGGCCCCCGCGGGGCAAGTGGTCACCTCCCTGGGATGGGGGCTTCGCCCCCCGCCCGGATGGGCGGGCGCCTCACCGCGTCCGCCCGCTCACTCCGCCCGGGGAAGGGCGGGTCGGCTTACAGCGTGAGCCACCCGCGCCGCAGCGCCTGCACGCCCGCCTGGAAGCGCGTCTCCGCGTCCAGGGTCTCCAGGAGGCGGCGGATGCGGCGGCGGACCGTGTGCACGTGTATGTCGAGGCGGCGCGCTATCGCCTCGTCCTTCAGGCCGGAGGCGAGCATCGTCAGCAGTTCGCGGTCCTCGACCGTGACCTCGTCCTGGGCCTGCGGCCCGATCGGCATCGCGCGGTCCCAGATCGCCTCGAACAGCGGCACCAGGGCGTTGCGCAGCAGGACGTCGCTGACGACGAGGGCCGAGGCCGTGGGGTCGGCGGCGTCGGTCGGGGGCAGCAGGGCGACCCGGCCGTCGACGGAGATCAGCTTCGTCGGCAGGTCCGAGGCGACCCGGATCCGGACACCCTCCTCGGCCAGCTCGTTCAGGCCCCGTGCCCGGCCGGGGAAACTGAGCCCCTCGCGGTCGACGACGGCCATCACGTCCACACCGCGCCGTACCAGGTCGCCCATCCGCAGCGGCTCCGGCATGCCGTCGGGGGCGCTGGAGGCGTAGGGCGGGCGGTCCAGCAGGGTCAGCCGGGTCGTGGCGGAGGCCATCATGGCCTGCACCCGTGCGCCGATCTCGCGGCTGCCCCGGATCGTCTCGATCCCGACGACCCGCTCCCCGCCCGCCTCCCCGGCGAGGTGCGCCGCCACCCGGTCGACGGAGGCGCTGAGCGTCTCCAGCTCGGCGGAGCGGCGCAGGAGTTCCGCCTGACGCAGATGGATCAGGTTGCGCAGCGCGGTGGCCGGGGGAACGGCGGCCGGCAGCTCCCGGCCGGAGCCCGGCGCAACGGTGAAGCCCTGTCCCGCCAGCCGGGCCAGCACGTCGGCGACCCGGCCGCCGGACAGTCCGACCGCTTCCGCCAGGGCGTCGCGCGTGGGATGCGAGGGCGTGCGCAGCAGCTCCTCGTACAGCAGCCGCTCGTCGGCACCCAGTCCGAGCGCCTCCCAGTCGCCGCCCGTTCCGCCCCAGTTCACCCCGGCTCCTCACCTCGCTGCACAGGCCACACAAGTGTGCGTGTCCACAAGTGCACACCCGGTTCTCATTGTTCACCTCCCCGCCCCGTACTTGCATGTGCCCGTCGTCACACGACGGCCGTCGCACCCGGAGGGGAACTGCTTTGCGTACTTCATCCCGTACGATAGGGAAGGCATCGGCGGGCCGCCGCGGCATATCCGCCGGCACCGGCGTCGCCGCCCTGCTCGCCGCCGCCGGCCTGCTCCTGCCGGGGATGCCCGCGGTCGCGGCCTCCGGAGACGCGCCGGCCGAGGCGGTCGCCGGAACCGGCACCGAGACCCCGGCGCTGGTCACCGGCCTCGACGAGGCCGCCGACGCGTCCGCGAGCCCCGCCGACGCCGCCCGCGGCCACCTCGCCGCGCACAAGGGCCGCTACCACATCGCCGACCCGGCGAAGGACCTGACGGCGCTGGGCGCCGAGAGCCACGGCGGTCAGGAGACCGTGCGGCTGCAGCAGAAGTACCGGGGCGTCGAGGTGCTGGGCGGCCAGTACGTGGTGCGGATGGAGAAGAAGGACGGCAAGCGCACCGTCACGGGCACCTCCGGCCGCTACTACACCGAACTCGACCTGGACACCGTGGAGCCGAAGGTCACCGCGGACAAGGCCGTCGAGCGGGCGATCGGCGCCGTCGTCAACCAGCTGGGCGCCGGCAAGCTGACCCGCCCCGGCCAGGAGAAGAACCCCCTCACCGGCAGCGAGCAGGGCCTGGTCGTCCTGCCGCAGGGCGCGGGCGTGCTGACCCGGCACATCACCGTCGAGGGCGTGAGCGGCCCCGCCGACGGCACGCCGGTGAAGCAGGAGGTGTACGTCGACGCCCACTCCGGCTTCCCGCTGCTGCAGTACAGCGGTCTGCAGACCTTCGGCGCGACGGCCGGCGCGACCGGCGCGGCCACCGAGGACGCCGCCACGGCGGACGAGGCGGGCACCACCGCGGTCCCGGGCGCCGTGCAGGGGACCGGCGTGCGCTACAACGGGCAGACCGCCACGCTGAACCTGTACAAGGGTGCCGACGGCCTGTACCAGATGATCGACTACAGCAAGCGGGCGCCCGAGACCCCGTTCAGCGGCCCGATGCTCGTCACCTACGACGCCCGCGGCCGGGAGGCCTCCTCCGCGTCCGGTGCCTGGCCCACCGGCATCAAGACCTTCAGCAACACGACGCCCGACTTCGGTGCGGACGCCACCAACGCCGGCGCCGTGGACGCCCACTGGGGCGCGGGCAAGGTGTACGACTTCTACAAGAACCACTTCGGCCGCAAGAGCCTCGACGGCAAAGACGGCTACATGTACTCCCTGGTCGGCGTGGTCTCCAACGGCCGGCCGTACAACAACGCCTTCTGGGACGGCCAGAAGATGGTCTACGGCCAGGGCGGCGGCGACTTCCGCACGTTCTCCGCGGACACCGACGTCGTCGGCCACGAGATGACCCACGGCGTCGTCCAGCACAGCGCGAACCTGGTCTACGTCGGCCAGTCCGGCGCCATGAACGAGGCGCTCGCCGACTACTTCGGCAACGCCATCGACGTGGAGGCCAACGGCCTCGACATGGCCGACCCGGACACCGCGCTGCTCGGCGAGGACCTGTGCACCACCGCCGCCCCGCGCGACTGCGCGCTGCGCGACCTCGACGACGGCGCCACCACCCAGGACGACTTCATCGGCGTCACCATGCGCGGTGACAACGGCGGCGTCCACCTGAACTCCACCATCTTCTCCGGCGCCCTGTGGGACATCCGCCAGGCGCTCGGCGGCGAGCTTGCCGACCAGTACGTGTACCGGGCGCTGTCGGCGTACATGACGCCGCTCGACGGCTTCACCGACGGCCGCAACGCCGTGGTCGCCGCCGCGACGGAGCTGGGCGCGACCAAGGCCCAGCTGGGCGTGGTGGAGCAGGCGTTCGACGACCACGGCATCGTGGACGGCTGGGAGCGCCGCCTGGGCGTCGACTCCGACACCCTGATCGACGACGTCAACATCTACTCCACCGGCGTCGGCGCGGGCGGCGGCCGCTACGCGGTGTCCCGTTCCAGCGTGTCCGGGGACGAGCCGTTCTCCGTGTGGGCGGGCCGCACCGACGGTAGGGGCACCGCGCAGCTGGTGAGCGAGAACAACGGCGACTACAACGTGTACGCCGACACCGACGGCAAGACGGTCGTGTGGGCGCAGTACACCAGCTCGGGCGTCCGCATCATGGCCCGCCCGGTCGACGGGGGCCTGGCCGAGCAGATCGGCGCGTCCGGCACCGAGGCGTGGGGGCTGTCCGTGGACGGCGACATCGTCGTCTTCACCCAGGTCAACCCGAGCAACGGCACCCAGCACGTCACCTGGATCAACATGGCGACCGGGAAGACCGGCCTGGTCGACAACGGGAGCGGGCAGTTCAACACCGCGCTGCCCTCCGTCAAGGACGGGGTGGTCGCCTACGCCAAGCTGTACCCGGAGCTCGTGAACGGCAGCTTCCAGTACCGCCTGGGCGTGGAGACGTACGACACCGCCACCGGCGTCAAGACGCTGATGCCCGGCGACGGCGCGACGGCGAAGGCCATCGGCCAGACCACGATCTCGGACGACGGCGTCTTCTGGCTGCGGGACGAGAACGTCGCCGACGGCGGCAAGACGTCCCTGGAGCGCGCGGCCACCGACGGCTCGAACCCGGTGACGCTCCTGCCGGAGACGAGCGACGACCCGGTGTACGGCTTCGAGCTGACGTCCTCCGACGACGCGGTCACCATCACCTCGGTGCCGGCGGCCACGTGGTGGGCCAACGCCACGCTGCCGAAGCTGTTCCAGATCGCCCCCGACGGCAAGGGCGGCCCGGTCCGGGTCTCCTGCAACCGCGGCGACCAGGTCTACCCGGCCGCGGACGACGGCCGGCGGGTGCTGTGGATCGACGGCACGACCGGCTCGACGGACCTGGTGACCCGGCCCAGGCCGGCGGGCAAGTGCTGAGGCGCTGACGCGCCGACCCACCGGCATGTGGACGGGCCGGGCCCGGGGGGCGTTCCCCGGGCCCGGCCCTGTTCCGTATGGCGTACGCGGAAGCTACCGCGGCGCCATCCGCAGCGCGCCGTCCATCCGGATCGTCTCGCCGTTCAGGTAGTCGTGCTCGGCGACCATCGTGACCAGGCGCGCGTACTCCGCGGGCGCCGCGAGGCGCTGCGGGAAGGGGACGCCCGCCGCGAGGCCCGAGCGGACCTCCTCGGAGAAGCCCGCCATCATCGGCGTGTCCACGATGCCCGGGGCGATGGTGACCACCCGGATGCCGTGCTGGGCGAGGTCGCGGGCGGCCGTGATGGTCATGCCGGCGACGCCCGCCTTGGAGGCGGCGTACGCGATCTGGCCGACCTGGCCCTCGAAGGCGGCGATCGAGGCGGTGTTGACGATCAGGCCCCGCTGCCCGGACGCGTCCGGCTCGAGGGCCGTCATGGCCTCGGCGGCCAGGCGCAGCACGTTGAACGTGCCGATCAGGTTGACGTCGATGACCGTACGGAACAGGTCGAGGTCGTGCGCGCCGCGGCGGCCGACGACCCGGGCGGACGGGGCGATGCCCGCGCAGCTCACGGCCAGCCGCAGCTCCGCGCCGTCCGCCGCGATACGCGCCAGCGCCTGACGTACCGGCTCCTCCCGGGTGACGTCCGCCGCCAGCAGGGTGACGCCGGCGGGCTGGTCCCCGGCCGCCGCGACGGCCTTGTCGAGGTCGAGGCCGTACACCGTGGCGCCCCGCTCGGCGAGCGCGGCCGCGGTGGCCGCGCCGAGTCCGGAGGCGGCGCCGGTGACGAGTGCGGCGGTTCCTGCGATGTCCATGGAGCTCCTCGTTACGTGGCCGGAAGTGGCTGGAGGCGGGTGGAAGCGGGTGTCAGCGGCCGGCCAGGCCGCGGCTGATCACCAGGCGCTGGATCTGGTTCGTACCCTCGAAGATCTGCATGATCTTCGCCTCGCGCATGAAGCGCTCGGCCGGGAAGTCCCGGGTGTATCCGTACCCGCCGAGCACCTGGACGGCATCCGTCGTCACCTTCATGGCCGCATCGGTCGCCACCAGCTTGGCCACGGACGCCTGCCGGGAGAAGGGCCGGCCGAGGTCGCGGCGGCGGGCCGCGTCGAGGTAGGTCGCGCGGGCGGAGTCGACCGCGGCGGCCATGTCGGCGAGGAGGAAGCCGAGGCCCTGGTGGTCGATGATGCGCCGGCCGAAGGTGGTGCGCTCGTTCGCGTAGTCGACGGCGACGTCCAGGGCCGCCTGGGCGAGGCCGGTGGCGCAGGCGGCGATGCCCAGCCGCCCGCAGTCCAGGGCGCTGAAGGCGATCTGCAGGCCCTGGCCCTCCGTACCGATGAGCCGGTCGGCGTCGAGCAGGGCGCCGTCCCAGTACGCGGCGGTGGTGGGGATGGCGTGCAGGCCCATCTTCTTCTCGGGGGCGCCGAAGGCCAGACCGTCGGCGTCGCCCGGGGCGAGGAAGCAGGAGACGCCGTGGCTGCCGGGCGCGGTACGGGCGAAGAGGGCGTAGAAGTCGGCCTTGCCGCCGTGCGTGATCCACGCCTTGGTGCCGGTGATCCGGTAGCCGTCGTCGGTGCGCTCGGCCCTGCAGGACAGGGAGGCGGCGTCGGAGCCGGCCTGCGGTTCGGAGAGGCTGTAGCCGCCGATCGCCTCGCCGGCGAGCATGCCGGGGAGCCAGCGGTCCTTCTGGGCCGCGGTGCCGAAGGCGGCCAGCGGGTGGCAGGCGAGGGTGTGCACGCTGGTGGCGACGGCCACGGCGGCCCAGCGGGCGGCGAGCTCCTCCAGGACCTGCAGGTACACCTCGTACGGCTGGTTCCCGCCGCCGTACTCCTCCGGGTACACGAGCCCGAGCAGCCCGGCGTCGCCGAGCGTGGCGAAGAGGCCCTCCGGGTAGGTCTCCGCGTTCTCGTGCTCCTCGACGCGAACGGCGAGTTCCTTGTCGGCGATCTCCCGGGTGAGGGCGATCAGGTCCGCGGCTTCCGTGGTGGGGAGCAGGCGGTCGACGTCCATGGCGACTCCAAGCGGCACTCAAGGGGTACTCGAGCAGGTCTTAACGGTACTGTAGAAGGTACGGCAGTACCGTTTCAAGGTATGAGCTGCGTCGGCCTGGAATACTGGCCGGGTGATCGAGACCTCCGCCGCGGGCGGCCCGAAGCTGACGGGACGGGGCGCCGCGCGGCGCACCGAACTGTTCGAGCAGCTCGTGGACCTCCTGGTCGCGGAGGGGTTCGCGCAGTTCACCCTGGACGACCTCGCCGCCCGGCTGCGGTGCTCCAAGCGCACGCTGTACGGCCTGGCGGGCAGCAAGGAGCAGCTGGTCCGGGCCGCGGTCGTGTACTTCTTCCGCCGGGCCACCGCCCGGGTGGAGGCGGCGACCGCCGCCGAGACGGAGCCGGCGCGGCAGCTCGCCGCGTATCTGCGCGCGGTCTCGGCGGAGCTGGCGCCCGCCTCCCCGCAGTTCTTCGACGACGTGGCCGGCTTCGAACCGGCCGCGGAGGTCTACGACCGCAACACGCGCGCGGCGGCCCGGCGCGTCCAGCAGCTGATCGAGGAGGGCACGGCGGCGGGCGCGTTCCGCGAGGTGCACGTGGCGTTCGCCGCGGACGTGCTCACCTCGGTGATGGTGCGCATCCAGCGCCGCCAGGTGGCCGCCGCGACGGGGCTGACCGACGCCCAGGCGTACGGCCATCTCGCGGAGCTCCTGCTGCACGGGCTGCTTCACTCGTCCCACTCGTCCGCGGGGTGACCCTCCCGTTCCCCGCGCTTCTTTGGAGGTCTCGCCCGTGTCGGAGAAGTACCTGCAGGAGCTGGCCGACCCCGACGGCGTCTGCTACGGCTGCGGGCACGCGCACCCGACGGGCCTGCACGTCAGCAGCCGCTGGGACGCGGACGGCGTGCACGTGCTGTGCGAGCACGAGCCTGCGGCGACGTTCACAGGCTGGCCGGGGTTGGTGTACGGCGGGCTCATCGCGATGCTCGTGGACTGCCACTCCAACTGGACGGCGATGGCGTACCACTACCGCGCGGAGGGCCGGGAGGCCGGCACGCTCCCGCGCATCGACTGCGTGACGGGCGAACTGTCCGTCAGGTACCTGAAGCCGACCCCGATGGGCGTACCGCTGCTGCTGCGCGCCCGCGTGGAGGGCCCGGTCGCCCGCAAGAGCCGCGTCGTCTGCGAGGTGTACGCCGGCGAGACGCTGACGGCGGTCGGCGACTCGGTGTTCGTGCGCGTGGACACGACCCGCCTAGCGGCGTCGGCCCACGCGGCGCCGGCGGACGAACGGTCCACGGGCTGACCGGCTCCGGTGCCCGTGCGACCGGCCGGGTCCTTGGGCGGTCAGGCGCCGACCGTACCGTCGACCCCCTCGCGGAGGAGGTCCGCGTGGCCGTTGTGGCGGCCGTACTCCAGCAGGACGTGCACCAGCGCCATCCGCAGCGACACGTCCTCGCCCCAGCGCGGCTGGTGGCCTGTGAGGTCCAGGGACTCCGCCGCACGCTCGATCCGGCGCGAGGTCTCCACCTCGGCCTCCCAGGCCGCGAACGCCTCCTCGCGGGTGGACCCGCTCGCGTCGTACGCCGCCTGGAAGTCGGTCTCGTCGGACCAGACCAGGGGCGCGTCGTGGTCCTCGAACACCCGGCGGAACCAGGCGCGTTCCACCTCCGCGAGATGGCGGACCAGGCCGAGCAGGGACAGCGTCGACGGCGGCATCGACCGCTGCCGCAGCTCCTCGTCCGTGAGCCCCGCGCACTTCATGGCGAGGGTCGCCCGGTGGTACTCCAGGAACGCCCGCAGCGTCTCGCGCTCGGTGCCCAGACGCGGCGGACCGACGCGCTCGTCGCCGCTCACTCGCCGCCCCCGTCCGTGATCGCGTCGAGTTCCAGCTCGACGAGCCATCCGGGGTCGATGAAGCGCGAGACCTCGACGAACGTGCACGCGGGGCGGATCCGCGCGAAGCGCTCGCCATGGGCCCGGGCGGCCTCCTTCCAGCGGGTCACGTCCGTGAGCATGACGCGGGTCCGTACCACGTCCGCCATGGACGCCCCCGCCGCCCGCAGCGCGGCCTCCGCGATGTCGAGGCAGCGCACCGTCTGGGCGTACACGTCGCCCGGCCCCACCGTCCCGCCGTCGTCCCCGATGGGCGCCGTGCCGGCGACCGCGACGTGCGCACCCCGGCGGACCGCCCGGGAGAACCCGATCTCCGGCTCCAGGGGCGAGCCGGAGCCGATCAGTTGTCGATCATCACCCATTCCGGCATTCTGCCAGCACCCACCGACAGCGCCGGCGGCCCGCCCTCCCCCGGCCCCAGTGGCCGGATCGCACCGGCGCGATGTCACACGGCGCCGCCGTTTCCCGTCTCAACGGTGTGTGCAGGCGCACCGCAGACAGGGGCGCGGCCGGTGTCCGTCACGGAGCAAGGGGACAAGTCATGACCAAGGTCGAGGAGTTCGAGGAGCTGCGGCCGCTGCTGTTCTCCATCGCCTACCGGATCCTGGGCAGCGTCGGCGAGGCCGAGGACGCCGTACAGGAGACGTGGCTGCGCTACGACGGGTCGGCCGTCACACCCGACTCGCCCAAGGCGTACCTGTCCGCCACGGTCACCCGGCTCTCGATCGACGTACTGCGCTCCGCCCGCGTGCGGCGTGAGGAGTACGTCGGACCGTGGCTCCCCGAGCCGCTGCTCAGCGATCCGTACCAGGACCCGGAGCGCGCGGCGGAGCTGGCCGACTCCGTGTCGATGGCCGCGCTGCTCCTCCTGGAGCGGCTCAGCCCGCTGGAGCGGTCGGTGTTCGTGCTGCGGGAGGTGTTCGCCTTCGGGTTCGACGAGATCGCCGGTGCGGTGGGGCGGTCGGAGGCGGCGTGCCGGCAGCTGCTGGTGCGGGCGCGCCGGCACATGCGGGACGGGCGGCCGCGGTTCGAGGCGGACCGCCAGGAGCGGCAGGAGCTCGCGACGCGGTTCTTCGACGCCCTCACCCACGGCGACGTGGACGCGCTGCAGGAGCTGCTCGCCGCCGACGTACAGCTGGTCGGGGACGGCGGCGGCAAGGCCCCGCAGCTGGCCCGGGCCGTGGCCGGCGCGGAGAACGTGGCCCGGCTGCTCGCCGCCGTCTTCCCGCTGCTGATCCGGATCGACGTGACGATCGAGCCGCGGGAGGTCAACGGCCAGCCCGGCGCGGTCTTCCGCGACCGCGACGGCCGGGTGCTGCACATCCTGGCCCTCGACGTCCTCGACGGCCGGATCACGACCATCCGCTCGGTGATCAACCCCGACAAGCTCGGCCATGTCGGCCCGGTCGCCGACGCCTGGGCCGTGAACGGCGAGATGAAGCAGGCCCGTCGGCGGAGGGTGTAGGACGGCCTACCGCGAGGGCAGTACCGCGGACGCGGTAACCGCCCCCGCACAGTGCCTGCCCTCGCACGATTACACCGTCCCGCCCGCTCCCGAGCATGGAACGCGAAACCCGGCGTCCCACGACTCGAGGAGAAGAACCGATGACGACCGACACCTCCCGCCCCCCGGACGGCCGCCTGGCGCGGCTGGCCCGGGTCTGTCACCGGCGGCGCCGCCTCGTCCTCCTGACCTGGATCGCCGGCGTCGTCGCCGTCGCCTTCCTCGGCTTCGGCTATGGGGCCGCCCCCGACAACGACTACACCACCAGCGACACCGACTCCGCCAAGGCCCAGGCCCTGATCGAGAAGCACTTCCCCGAGCAGCAGGGGGACACGCTCACCCTCGCGATCAGGGCCGAGAAGGGCGACCTCGACGACCCCGCCGTACGGCAGCGGGTCGAGCGGGTCGTCGAGGAGCTGGACGCCGCCGCCGTGACCGGGCCGGTCGTCTCGCCGTACGACGATCCGGACCTGGTGACCGAGGACCGCCGCATCGCCCGTACGACCGTCCCTCTCACCGACAAGGACGCGGCGAAGGGCGAAGTCCGGCCCCTGGTCGACGCCGTCAAGGACGCCTCGGGGGACGGCGTGACGCTGGGCCTCGGCGGGAAGAAGGCCGAGCAGGCCGAGGTCCCCGCGCAGGGTGCGGGTGAGAGCGTCGGCGTGCTGGCCGCCGCGGTGATCCTGTTCATCGCCTTCGGCTCGCTCGTCGCCATGGGGCTGCCGATCGTGACCGCGCTCACGGCGATCCTCGGCGGCGTCGCGCTGACCAGACTGATCGGATACCTGGTCCCCTCGCCGGACTTCACCGTGCTCGTCGCCACGATGATCGGGCTCGGTGTGGGGATCGACTACGCGCTGTTCATCGTGACCCGCTACAAGGAGAGCCTTCAGGAGGGCGACGAACCCGAGGACGCCACCGTCAACGCCGTCGCCACCGCCGGGCACGCGGTGCTGTTCGCCGGTACGACGGTCGTCATCGCGCTGCTGGGGCTGATCGCCATGGGGCAGAAGATGATGACGGGCGTCGCCGTCGGCGCCTCCGTGACCGTGCTCGTGACGATGGCCGCCGCGGTGACGCTGCTGCCGGCGTTCCTCGGCTTCACCGGGCGCCGGATCAACTCCCTGCGCCTGCCCCGCCGTACGCCCCGGCGGGCCCCGGAGCGGGAGCGGCGCACCCCCGCGGAGCGGTGGGCCGGCGTGGTGCAGCGGCGCCCGCTGGCCGCCGCCCTGCTGGCCGGGGCGGGTCTGCTGGTCCTGGCGGCGCCCGCGCTGTCGATGCGGCTGAGCCTGCCCGACGCGAGCGTCCAGCCGCACGACCGCAGCAGCTACGCCTCGTACGAGATCCTCTCCGAGGGCTTCGGCCCCGGCTACGGCGCACCGTTGGTCTTCGCCGCCGAGGGCACGGGCCTCGACCGCGTCGCCGAGGCGGTCGGGAGGACCGAGGGCGTCGCCCACGCCACCCGGCCGCGGGTCAGCGAGGACGGGCGGGCCGCGTCCTTCATGGCCTTCCCCGAGACCGGCTACCAGGACGAGGCGACCGCGGACCTCGTGCACAGGCTCCGCGACGACGTGCTCCCCGGGGCGTCCGACGGCAGAGACGTCTACATCGGCGGGCCGAACGCGAGCACGATCGACTTCGCCGAGGACACCGGCTCCCGGCTGCCGTTGATGATCGCGGTCGTGATCGTGCTGTCCCTGCTGCTGCTCGTGGTCCTGGTCCGCTCGGTGACGATCGCGCTGCAGGCCGCCGTGATGAACCTGCTGTCGATCGGCGCCGCCTACGGCGTGGTGACCGCCATCGTGCAGTGGGGCTGGCTGGGTCCGGTCCTCGGCTTCCCCACGGAGATGCCGGTGACGACGTGGGTGCCGATGATGATGTTCCCGCTGCTGTTCGGGCTGTCGATGGACTACGAGGTCTTCCTGATCTCGCGCGTCCGCGAGGAGTACGAGCGCCTCGGCGACACCCGGCGGGCCGTCACCCGCGGGCTGGCCCGGACCGCCAAGGTGATCACGGCCGCCGCCGCCATCATGATCGCCGTCTTCACGACCGCGCTGCTGGGCCATGACGTCGCCGTCAAGCAGATCGGGCTCGGGATGGCCGTCGCGGTCCTCGTCGACGCCACGGTCATCCGGATGGTCCTGGTCCCCGCGGTGATGGAGCTGTGCGGGAACGCCAACTGGTGGATGCCGGGCCGCCGGCCGTCGAAGCCGGCCCCCGTCCCGGGGGCGGACGTCGGCGAGGAGGCCAGGGTCTGAGCGCCTGACCGCTGACGGCGGGGAACCCCGCCGTCAGCGGTTGCGCGGCTCCACCAGCCCCGACTCGTAGGCGAGGACGACCAGTTGCGCCCGGTCGCGGGCCTGGAGCTTCATCATCGCCCGGTTGAGGTGCGTCTTCGCCGTCAGCGGGCTGATCACCATGCACTCGGCGATCTGGTCGTTCGACAGCCCCTGCGCGGCCAGCGCGACCGCCTCGCGCTCGCGGTTGGTCAGCTCCTCCAGCTCCGTGCCCGCCCCCGGATTGAGCGGCTGGGCGACGTACCGGCTGATCAGCATCCTGGTGATCGACGGCGCGAGCAGCGCGTCGCCGCGCGCCGCGACCCGCACCGAGTGCAGCAGGTCGTCCGGTTCGATGTCCTTGACCAGGAAGCCCGCGGCCCCGGCGCGCAGCGCGTTGAAGACGTACTCGTCGAAGCCGTAGTTGGTCAGGATGACGACGTGCACCCCGGCCAGCGCCGGGTCCGCCGCGATCCGCCGGGTCGTCTCGATGCCGTCCAGGACGGGCATCTGGATGTCGACGAGCGCGATGTCCGGCAGATGCTGCCGGGCGAGCGCCAGCCCCTCCTTGCCGTCGCCCGCCTCCGCCACCACCTCGATGTCGTCCTCGGCGTCGAGCAGCGCGCGGAAGCCGCCCCTCAGGAGCGGCTGGTCGTCGCAGAGCAGCACCCTGATCACGACGGCCCTCCCGCCACGGGGAGCACCGGCAGTTCGGCCCGTACGCTGAAGCCGCCCTCACCGCGCGGCCCGGCCTCCAGCCGGCCGCCGAGGGCCGTGACGCGCTCGCGCATCCCGAGCAGCCCGACGCCCGGCACCGGTGCGAAGCCGGGACTGGCCGTCCCGTCGTCGTCGACCTGGACGGCGAGGGTGTCCGGCCGGTAGTCGATGCGGATGGCCGCCGTGGTCGCGCCGGCGTGGCGGGCGGTGTTGGTGAGGGACTCCTGGACGATCCGGTACGCGGTCCGGTCCACCGCCTCCGGTACGTCCAGGGGCTGCCCGGCGATCGTCAGCGTCGTCTCCAGCCCTGTCCCCTGGGCCCGTTCGACGAGATCCGGTACGCGGTCGAGCCCGTGCGAGGGGGTCCGGGTGTCGTCGCGCAGGGTGTCCAGCGTCGCGCGCAGCTCGCGGTTCGCCTCGCGGGCGGCCTCCTGGATCACCAGCAGCGACTGCGGCACCTCCTCGCCGCGCTTGCGCGCGAGGTGGACGGCGACGCCCGCCTGCACCTTGACGATGGAGATCTGGTGGGTGAGCGAGTCGTGCAACTCCCGCGCGATGTGCAGCCGCTCCTCGCTGGCCCGCAGCCGCGCGGTCTCCTCCCGGGTACGCTCCGCCTCGTCGGCCCGCCGCTCGGCCTGCCGCAGCGCCTCACCGGCGGCCGCGGCGGCGATCAGCCACGCCAGCTGCAGCACGTCGCGCGCCCGCTGCAGCGCCTCGCCCAGCGGCTCGCCGGCCGGGGACACCAGGGCCGCGACCGGCAGGGCGGCCAGCGTGGCGAGGGTGATCAGCGCGGCGGCGCGGTGGCGGCCCGCGCGGACGGCGGCGTACACGGCGAAGAGGTAGGCGACGGCGGGCACTTCGAACCCGAGCGCGTTGTAGGCCACCACGCACAGGCCGATGGCGGCCAGCACGAGCACCGGGGCGCGGCGGCGGGCCGCCAGCGCGAGGCCGCTCGCGACGACGAGCGCGTAGCCGAGCGGATCGAGTGCGACGGCCGGGTAGTCGGAGGTCAGCGCTGTGACCAGCATCGTGGCGGCCACGACGGCGGCCACCGCCCAGCCCCTGACGTGCTCCCGGACCCCGGCGAGTCCCGTCCGCGCGCGGACCAGTCCCATCCTCATACCGGCACGGTAGCCGCGCGGGGCGCCCAGCGGCTCCGCCCCGGGGACGAGACCCCCGCTACCGCTGCCGCGGTATCCGGGCGCCGACTACTGCGCCGGGAGTAACGGAGTCGCCCGGCGCGGCGGTGCCGACCCATGAGTGGGGCGATGTGTCGGACGGACACCGCGACCACACCGGACCCCCCGCGGAACCGGGCGACGGCAGGGGATCGTCATCGACACCGGCCGGGGGTTGGGGACGTCGCGGGTCGGAGGGGGAACATGCGGGAGCTGCGGGCGGACGATCCGCGTTCGGCCGGGACGTACCGGCTGCTGGCGCGGCTCGGCGAGGGCGGCATGGGGCGGGTCTATCTGGGCCGGTCGCCGGGCGGGCGCACGGTCGCCGTGAAGCTGGTGCACCCGGAGCTGGCCGCCCGGCCGGAGTTCCGGATGCGCTTCCGGCGCGAGGTGGACGCGGCCCGCCGGGTCAGCGGCCCCTGGACCGCGCCGGTGCTGGACGCCGACCCCGACGCCGAGTCGCCCTGGGTGGCGACCGGTTACGTGGCCGGCCCCTCCCTGCACGAGGTGGCCACCGGTCCGTACGGTCCGCTGCCGGCGCGCTCCCTGCAGGCCCTGGCCAACGGTCTGACGCGCGCGCTCTCCGACATCCACGCCGCCGGCCTGGTCCACCGGGACCTCAAACCGGCGAACGTCCTGGTGACCATCGACGGGCCGCGCGTCATCGACTTCGGCATCGCCCGGGCGGCCGACCCGGCCGACGGGGCGGACCTCACCCGGACCGGCGTGACGGTCGGGTCGCCCGGCTTCATGCCTCCGGAGCAGATCCGCGGCGAGCAGCCGACGGCCGCCGGTGACGTGTTCGCCCTCGGCGCGGTGCTGGCGTTCGCCGCCACCGGACGCGGCCCGTTCGGCGACGCGGAGCTCGGGGTGCCGGGGCTGCTGGTCCGCGTCGTCCAGGACGAGAAGGATCTGACGGGCGTGCCGGACGGCATCCGCGGGCTCGTCGCCGACTGCCTGGCACCCGCGCCGGGCGACCGGCCGACGCTCGCGGAGCTGCTGGAGCGTACGGCGGCGGGCGATCTGTGGCAGCCCCGGCCCGGGGACGAGCCGTGGGTGCCGGCACCGCTGGTCGCCCACCTCGGCCGCAAGGCCGTCGAGCTGCTGGACTCCGACGCCCCGCCCCCCGACACGGCGACCCGGCGGCTGCGTACGCCCGCGCCTCCGCCCACGGTCGTGGACCCCTCCGCCGCACCCGCGCCGCGGCCCCGTACGCGGGCCGTCGCGGCGGCGGCCGCGGTGGCGCTGCTGGGAGCGGGGCTCTGGTACGGGATCAACGCCGCGGGCAGTGAGGACGGCGGCGGCAAGGGCAACGGGAAGGGCGCACCAACGAGTTCGGTGTCGGCCGGTCCGTCCGCAGGCAGCACCGGGGCGGCCATCACGGCCGCCGACGCGGCCGGCTTCTGGGAGGGCACGGGCCGGCGGGCCGACAGCGGCACCGTCTTCCACCGCTTCCACCTCACCGGCGGCAAGGTCGGCGACGTCATCGGCACCGTCCACGCCGTCTTCCCCCAGGCGCTGTGCGCCGCCGAGCTCACGCTCGAAGCCGTCGACGGGGACCGCCTCGTCGTGAGCAGCAAGCGGCTGTACGACGTACCGGCGGGCTCCTGCGAGTTCACCGGGCGGTCCACGTTCTCCCGCTCCGGCTCCACGCTCTCCTGGGAGGACTCCGCGCTGACCGTGGCCCTGAAGCCCGCCGTGGACGAGGGCCGGAAGCAGGCCGTGCCGGGGTTCGCCCCCGGGAAGTGGCGCTTCCGCGACGACTCCGGCAACGAGCACACCCTCACGCTCTCCCAGGGCCCGGTCACCGACCCGCTGGTGGCGTGGTCGCGGCAGGGCTCCGACGGCTCGCGCTGCGCGTGGCAGCACCGGCTGCTGGCCGTGGACACCGACGGCGGGCTGCTGTTCGGTCCCGGCTCCGACACCACGTCGCAGCCGGCGGGGGTGTGCAAGGACGCGGACATGGCGGCCTTCCGCTTCCGGGCGTCCACCGGATCGACGGCCGAACTGGCCACGTTCCCGGAGGGTTCCGTGTCCCTCCGGCTCACGCGGGTGCCGTGACGGGCGGTGCTCCGACGTCCGAAGCCCTGATCGACGTAACCGCGGTGCGCCGCCTCCCTCCCTCACAAGCTCGGCGGCGCACCGCGGGGTCCTCACCCCGCCGCGGGCTGCGGCGGCCGCCAGCCGCGGCGCGGCACCGAGTCGAGGAGCAGCCGGGTGTACGGGTGCTCGGGCGCGTTCAGGACCCGCGCCGTCGGACCCGACTCCACGACCCGGCCCGACTTCAGGACCAGCACGTCGTCGGCGATGTGCCGGGCCACGGCCAGATCGTGGGTGACGAAGAGATAGCCGACGCCCGCGTCCTCGCGGATCGTCCGCAGCAGCTCGAGGATCTGGGCCTGGACGGACACGTCCAGCGCGGCGACGGCCTCGTCGAGCACCAGGATCCGCGGCTCGACGGCCAGCGCCCGGGCGATCGCCACGCGCTGGCGCTGGCCGCCGGACAGCCGCCGGGGCAGCGCCGCCGCCTCCCGCTCGCCGAGGCCCACCCGGTCCAGCAGCTCGGCCGCCCGGGCGTGCCGGGCGGCGCGGTCGAGGTCCGTGTGCAGGCGCAGCACCTCCTCGACGCAGGCGCCGGCGGGCACCCGCGGATCGAGGGAGAGGTAGGGGTCCTGGAAGACCATCTGGATCTCCCGGGCGCGCGCGAGCCGTTCGGCCCGGGAACGCGCCCGGTCGCCGCGGTCGCGGCCGTCGAGGCGGACACTGCCGCCGCTGGGCCGCTCCAGGCCGGTGATCATCCGTACGGTCGTCGTCTTGCCGCTGCCCGACTCGCCGACCAGCGCGAGCGAGGCGCCGGGCGCGAGCGTGAACGACACGCCGTCCACGGCCGCGTGGTCCCCGAAGCGCTTCGTCAGGCCGTCGACCTGCAGGCTCCCCGGTGTCGTCGTCGCGGTCACAGCACGATCCCCTCTCCGGCCCGGTGGCAGGCGGCCAGCCCGTCGCCGTGTACGGCGAGCGCGGGCGTCTCCTCGGTGCAGCGCGGCAGGGCGAGCGCGCACCGCGCGGCGAAGGCGCACCCCGGCGGCGCCTCGGCGAGCGAGACGGGGCGGCCCGGGATCGGGCTGGGCGGCGCGGCGTCCGGCTCGATCCGCGGGGTGCTGGCGAGCAGGCCCGCCGTGTACGGATGGCGGGGCCGGTCGAACAGCTCGTCGGCGGACCGCGTCTCGACGATCCGGCCCGCGTACATCACGTACATGCGGTCGCAGACGGCGGCGGCCAGCTCCAGATCGTGGGTGACGAAGAGCATGCCGGTGCCGCGTTCGGCGCGCAGCCGGGCCAGGATGCCGATGATCTCCGCCTGGGTGGTGACGTCCAGGGCGGTGGTCGGCTCGTCGGCGATCAGGAGGTCCGGTTCGCCCGCGAGGGCCGCCGCGATGACCACCCGCTGCAGCATCCCCCCGGAGAACTGGTGCGGGTGGCGGCGCAGCGCCCCCCGCGGATCGCGGATGCCCACGGCGTCGAGCAGCTCGACCGCACGGGCGGTGGCCGCGGCGCGCGGGGTGCCGGCGGCGCGCAGCCCCTCGGTGAGGAAGTCGCCCACGCGCCGCAGCGGGTTCACGGAGGCGCGCGGGTCCTGGTAGACCATCGCGACCCGCCGCGCCCGCAGTTCGGCGAGCGCCGCCCGCCCCAGGTCCAGCACGTCCCGGCCCGCGACGCGCACGGCGCCCTCGGCCCGCGCACCGGCGGGCAGCAGCCCGAGCGCGGTGCGGCAGGCCATGGACTTGCCCGAGCCGGACTCCCCGACCAGGCCGACGGTCTCGCCGGGCAGGACGCGCAGGCCGACCCCGTCGAGGACTGGCCGGGCGGCGTGCCCGCCGGCCAGCCGGACGGTCAGCCCGTCGATCTCCAGGGCGGGCACGGCGGCTTCGCCCGTACGGACCGACTCGGCGCCCTTCTCCGTACGGACGGACGCGGCGCCCTTCCTCGTACGGACGGCAGGCGCGCCCTGCTCCGTACTCCTGCTCTCCCGCGTGCTCAAGTCACCGCTCCCGCTTCGAGATCCGGTCGGCGAGCCCCTCGCCGACGATGCCGAACGCCACCACGGCGAGCACGATGCACACACACGGTGCGAGCGCCGGCAGCATCGCCCCCTGCTGGATGGCCGACTGCCCTTCGTTGATCATCGCGCCCCAGTCCGCGGTCGGCGGCTGGACGCCGAAGCCGAGGAAGGACAGCGCCGCCAGGTCCATCAGCGCGTACCCGAAGTTCATCGCGGACTGCGCGAAGACGGTCGGCGCGATGTTCGGCAGCAGGTGCCGCAGGCAGATCGTGAGGCCGGACCAGCCCTGCACGACGTACGACTCGATGTACGGACGGGCCTTCTCCTGCCGGGCGATGCCCCGCACCAGCCGCCCCACGTACGGCGTGTACGCCACCGCCATGGCGATCACCGGGGCGGTCATCCCGGGCCCGGCCACCGCCACCAGCATGATGGCCAGGAGCAGCCCCGGCACGGAGAACACCAGGTCCATGGACCGCGACAGCAGCATGTCGATCCACCCGCCGCGCCACGCCGCGGCGACGCCGACCAGGGTGCCGAGGACGGTCGAGACGGCGACGACGACCAGCGGGCCGAGCAGCCCGGTCCGGGCGCCGTGGACCAGCCGGGAGAGGATGTCGCGCCCCGACTGGTCGGTGCCCAGCAGATGGTCGGCGGAGGTGCCGGCCAGGTTGGCGGAGAGGTCCAGCACCTCCGGGTCGTACGGCGAGATGACCGGCGCCAGGACGGCGGTCAGGACCAGCAGCGCCAGGACGGCGACGGCCGCCGTGAACAGCGGCCCCTGCCCGAGCACCGCGAGCCCGCGCAGCCCGGGTCTGCGGCCCAGGGCGGCGGCCGGCGCGGTGGGGGGTGCGGTGAGCGTCATGAGGTGCCCTCCCCGTGGAGCGAGAGACGGGGGTCGATGAGCGGCGCGAGGACGTCCACGACCAGGTTGACGAGGACGAACGCGGCGACCGTCAGCAGCGTGATGGCCTGGACGACGGCGAAGTCCCGGGCCGTCACCGACTGCACGAGCAGCGAGCCGATGCCCGTCACGTCGAAGGCCGTCTCGACGATGGACGTGCTGACGAGCAGGCCGGCGAGCATGGTGCCGCCGACGGTGACGACGGGACCGAGCGCGTTGCGCAGCACGTGCCGGCGTACGACGGTGCGCGCCGGCACGCCCCGGGCGCGGGCCACCTCGACGTGGTCGCGGCCGAGTTCGTCGAGCATCGCGGAGCGGGTGACCCGGGCCAGCAGCCCCGCGAAGGTCACGGCGAGGGCGAAGGCCGGCAGCGTGAGGTGGTACAGCCGGTCCGCGAGACCCGAGGGCGTGCCCCCGGGTCCGGGGAACCAGCCCAGCTGGACGGAGAACAGCGACACCAGCCCCATCGCGCTGACGAAGGACGGTGTCGCCGTCGCCACGCCCGTGCCCACCAGGACCGTCCGGTCCCAGAACCCGGGCCGCAGCGCCGCCAGCACCCCGGCGCCGACGCCGAGGAGCGTCACGAGCAGCGCCGCGTAACCGATCAGCAGGGCGGTCCCGGGCAGCCGCGAGCCGATGAGGCCCGCGGCGTCCTGGTGGAACTGGGCGGAGCGCCCGAAGTCGCCGTGCAGCACGCCCCCGAGCCACTTCCCGTACTGCACGGGCAGCGGGTCGTCCAGGTGGTACTGGGCGCGCAGCGACGCGACGGTCTCGGGGGTGGCCGGGCGGCCGTGCAGCAGGAACGACACCGGGTCGCCGGGCGCCAGATGGACGGAGCCAAAGACCAGCACGGACGTCGCGAGGAGCACGGCCACCAGGCCGGCGGCCCGGCCGAGCAGATAGCGCGTCATCACCCCGCCGCTCCGACGGTCGCCGCCCACGGGTAGTACAGCTGCGCGATGCCGGTGATGGCGCCGGTGATCCGCTCGCCGAGGTAGACGGTGTAGGGCGCCTCGTACAGCGGGATGATGGGCAGTTCGCGCACCGCGATGCGCTGCAGTTCGGCGGTGAGGTCGGCGCGGGCGGCGGCGTCCGGTTCGGCGTTGGCCTTGTCGAAGGCGGCGTCGTACTCGGGGTTGGACCAGTTGCCGTAGTTCCCGAAGTCGCCGGTGCGCAGGTACTGGTAGAACTCCAGCGGGTCGGGCGTGTTGTCGTAGCCGTTGGTGACGACGAGGTCGAGGCCCTTGCGGGCGTTCGGGTCGACGAAGATGCTGCTGTACGCCTCCGGGGCGACCGCCTTCAGCTGGACGTCCAGGCCGATCTGCCGGCCTGCCGCCTGCACGGCGTTGGCGACGACGCTGATCTCGGGGGCGAGGGAGCTGGTCACCATGGTGACCTTCTTGCCCTTCGCCCCGGCCTCCTCGATGAGCTTCTTCGCCGCCGCGAGGTCGTACGCGGGGTCCGGCAGCTCCTTGTAGTACGCGTCGGCACGGTCGCCCGTCAGCGCCCACGCGCCGCGTGCGGCGGGCGCCTTGGCGGGGACGCCGATCCCGCCGGCGGCGGCCTTGATGATGCCCTTGCGGTCCAGGGCCAGGGACAGCGCCTTGCGGACCTTGAGGTCGGCCAGGGTGCCCTTGAAGTCGAGGACGGCGAGGTCGGCGGCGGCGGTGTTGGGCCCGTAGAGGAGCCTTCCCTTGCCGCTGCCGCGCAGCTGGTCGAGGGAGGAGGAGGGCAGCAGGTAACCGCCGTCGGCGGTGCCGGTCAGGAAGGCGTTGGCGCGGGCGGCCGGGTCCTCGACGAAGGTGAAGACGACCTTCTCCGACTTGGGTGCCAGCGCGCTGTCCCAGTAGTCCCCGAACCTGGCGAGCGTGATGCTCTCTCCCTGCTTCCACTCGGCGACGGAGAACGGGCCGGTGCAGTTGGGGTTCGCCGCGGGGGTGCCGTAGTCCTTGCCGGCCTTCGCGAGGGAGGCGGCGGACTCGATGGTGCCCGGGGAGGCGGCCATCAGCTCGGCCAGCAGGACGTCCGGCTTGTTGAGCTTGACGGTCACCTGGAGCGGGCCGGTCTTGTCGATGCTCGCGACGTTCTTGAAGGCCGAGCCCCACGCCGACCCGGTGGCCGGGTCCATCTGCCGCTTGAGGGAGGCGACCACGTCGTCGGCGGTCATCGTGGTGCCGTCGTGGAACTTCACCCCGGAGCGCAGGTCGTACACGAGGGTCCTGTCGTCGGGCCGCTCCCACTTCTCGGCCAGCCCCGGCTCGATCTTCATGTCCGGGGTGATCCGCAGCAGCTGCTCGCACACGTTGGCCAGCACGGTGTTCGGCGGGTAGTCGAAGGCGAGCGCGTAGTCGAGGGTGTACGGCTCGGCGTACAGCGACCAGGTGAAGGAGTCGAGCGAGCCCTTCGCGGCCGGGGAGGTCGCGGTCACCTGCCAGGAGGGGGTCGCGCCGCCCTTCGGGGTGTCGCGGTCGGTGGCGCCGGAGCAGGCGGTGGCGCCGGCGGCGAGAGCGGTGCACAGGAGGAGCGCGGCGGTTCTGGACGTACGCATGGGGACCACCCCTTTACGGGAGTTGTGGCGGGGAGAAGGGTGCGGGGGGTGTCGGGCCCAGGGGGCCTACCAGGGACGGGGCCGGCGGGTCGCGGCGGCGGATGTTCAGGCGTGGTGCACCAGGGCGCCTCCCACGTAGGTCTGCTCCACCCGGGCCTCGGCGATCTCCCCGGGCGGGGCGGTGAAGATGTCGCGGTCGAGGACCACGAGGTCGGCGAGGTTGCCGGGGCGCAGGCTGCCGCCGTCGTCCAGGCCGTTCACGTGCGCGGTGCCGGCGGTGTACGCGGCGACGGCCGTCGGCAGGTCCAGCCGCTGCTCGGGGAGGAACACCGGGCCGTCGGCCGCCCCGGGGTCGCGCCGGTTGACGGCGACGTGGATGCCGGCGAGCGGGTCGGGGCTGGAGACCGGCCAGTCGCTGCCGGCGGCGAGGGTGGCCCCGGCCCGTACGAGCGCGGCGAACGGGTACTGCCAGGCGGCGCGTTCGGGGCCGAGGAAGGGGATCGTCAGCTCGTCCATCTGCGGCTCGTGCGCCGCCCACAGCGGCTGGATGTTGGCGATGGCGCCGAGCCGGGCGAAGCGCGGCAGGTCCTCGGGGTGGACGACCTGCAGATGGGCCAGGTGGTGGCGGTTGCCGCGGCGCCCGTTGGCGGCCACGGCGGCCTCGACGGCGTCCAGGGCCTCGCGTACCGCCCGGTCGCCGAGGGCGTGAAAGTGGACCTGGAAGTCCAGCGCGTCCAGCTCCGCCACATGGCCGCACAGCGCCTTCGGGTCGACGAAGCTGAGCCCGGTGTTGGCGGTGGCGTGGCCGCACGAGTCCAGGTAGGGGGCGGTCATCGCGGCGGTGAAGTTCTCGGCGATGCCGTCCTGCATGATCTTCACCGAGCCGACGCGGAAGCGGCCGTGGCTCAGCTCGCCGCGCAGTGCGGCGAGTTCGGCGATCTGCTCCGCGCCGCGCTCGCGGTCCCACCACAGCGCGCCGGTGACCCGCGCCGTGAGGGAGCCCTCGCGGGCGGCGGCCAGATAGGCGTCCGAGGGGTCGGGGCGGCCGTTGAACGCGCCGAGCAGGGCGTCCTGCCAGCCGGTGATGCCCAGCGAGTGCAGCAGCTCCTGCGCCCGCTTCAGGCCCGCCAGCCGGTCGGCGAGGCTGCTCGCCGGCACCAGCCTGCCGACCAGCGCGGTGGCGCCCTCCTGCAGCATGCCGCTGGGGGTGCCGTCCGGCTCGCGCTCGATCCGGCCGTCGGCGGGGTCGGGTGTGGCCGCGGTGATCCCGGCGAGCTCCAGCGCGCGGGTGTTGGCCCAGGCGCCGTGGTGGTCGCGGTTGGCCAGCAGCACCGGGCGGTCGGGCACCAGGGTGTCCAGCAGCTGCCGGGTGGGCAGCCCGCCGTCGAAGCTCTCCATCGACCAGCCGCCGCCGGTGATCCACTCGCGGTCCGGGTGGGCCTCGGCGTACGCGCGGATCAGGGCCGCGTACTCCGCGACGCCGACCGTGCCGCTCAGATCGCACTCGGCCAGCTCCATCCCGCCGTACACGGCGTGCACATGGGCGTCCTGGAAGCCCGGCAGCAGCAGCTTGCCGGTCAGGTCGACGACCTGCGTGCGCGGGCCGATCAGCTCGCGTACGCCGTCGTGCCCGACGGCGGTGATCCGCCCGTCGGTGACGGCGAGCGACGCGGCCCGCGTGCGGGCGGGGTCCGCGGTGAACACGGGGCCGCCGGTGAAGACCAGATCGGCGAAGGGCATGTGGTGCTCCGGGAGTTTCGGGGAGGGGAAAACGGGGTGGTGGACCGTCATGGAAGCGCCCGGCCCGTTTACACGTCAATGCTGTTGTCATAAGGTCCGGGGGCATGGCAGATCGTGTGGTCCCCGAGGGGCGGCGGCAGCGGCGCAGGCCGACGAAGCAGGGCGCCGTGCTGTCGCAGGAGCTGATCGTCGAGACGGCGCTGCGGCTGGTGGCGCAGCACGGCGCGGAGGCGCTGTCGGTACGGCGGCTGGGCGCGGCGCTGGGCGCCGACCCGTCGGCGCTCTACCGGTACTTCCACAACACCGACGACCTGCTGCTCGCCCTCGCGGACGAGCTCATCGGCCGGGCGCAGGAGGGCTTCACGGCCACCGGCGACTGGCGCGCCGACCTGCGGGAGATCGGCCACCGCGTGCACCGGCAGCACCAGTCCAACCCGCAGGCGGCCCTCCTCGCCGCGCACCGCACGACGGGGCGGACGCACGAGACGCTGGCCGTCGAGTCGATCCTCGGCATCCTGCGCGGTACCGGTCTGCCCGATCCGCTCGCGGTGCGGATGTACCACGCCTTCATCGACCAGGCGCTGGCCTTCGCGGCGCAGGACGCGGCGGCCGCGGCGCTCCCGCCGCCGGCCCAGGAGGCGGACCTCCAGGTCTGGCACGCGGTGTACGGCCACCTCCCGGCGGACACGCACCCGCATATCGCGGCCACGTTTCCGCTGCTCGCGGCCGATATGCGGGGCAGCGGTTATCCGTTCGCCCTGGAACTGCTGCTGGACGCGATCGCGATGCGCGTGGCGGAGGTGGGGCGGGGGGAGTAGGCGGTCACCCGGCGGCGGAGTCCGCGGGCACGTCCAGGTCCGTGTACAGCAGATCGTGGTCGGAGTGCGGCGTGTGCCGCACGTGGTGCCCGAGCGCGACGACGTCCCGCAGGAAGACGTAGTCGAACTTGGCCTGCCAGTCGGTCGTCGTCTCACAGATACCGAAGCCCGAGGGACGGCACTGCGGATCCGTGTCCGTGGCCAGCGCCCACATCGGGCCCAGCTCCGGGGAGTACGGCCGGGCGTTGAAGTCGCCGAGCACGATCGCGCGGTCGTACCGCCCGACCTCCGCGGCCAGCACGCCGATCTGCCGCGCCCGGACGCCTTCCTGGCGCCGTTCGGCGAGGTGCGTGTTGAACACCCGGACGGACCGGCCGTCCACCTGAGTGGTGACCGCCAGGTACCCGCGGTCCTCGGACCCGCCGTCGGGGAACTCCACGTTCCTGCGCTGGGTCATCGGCGCCGCCGACAGCAGCGCCTGGCCGTAGGCCCCCGGCCGCCACGGCACTCCCCCGCAGCGGCCCAGCTTGCGCAGCACCGCCCCGTACTCGACGTGGTAGACCAGCCCGTAGAGGCTCTCCAGATAGTCCCGGATCTTCTCCACGTCGCTCACGCACGCCTCCTGCAGCCCCACGACCTGCGGGGCGTACGTGGCGATCTCCGCAGCCCGCCCGGCGTTGTGCCCGCTCCCGCAGGGGTTGCAGATGTTCCACGTCATGACCCGGTTGGGCACCACCCGCCCGGGGGCGCCGGCGGGCAGCGCCCTGGTGTACGGGGCGCTGCTCGGCGCGCTGGGGCCGAGGATCACCACACAGACCAGGATCAGGATGCCCGCCGGCCACCGCACGCCCCTCCCGAACACCATCGCCTCCCCGAAGCGGCTGCGGACAGCCCCACTTGGCCTCTTTGGTTACGAGGCTAAGGGACCCGTTATAAACAGCGCATAACGCGACCGCAGTCCCTCGGGCAACGCGCCGCCCGGCGCCCGGAGTCGTCACTCCGGGGCCGGGCGGGCCGGTGCGGGGCGGGCGTCAGTCGACGGGCACCACCCACACATCGGCGATCGAGGGGTCGTAGTCCGCGCCGGTGTCCTGGAACCGCAGCCGGACGGTGCCGTCCGAGGTGGCCGCGGAGGGGTCCACCACGAACTGGTGGGTGATCGTGCCCTGGCCGCCCTCGGTCCGCCTCAGGTCGACGCTGTGTGCGACCTCGCCGTCGACCCGCACGTCGTAGGTCTTGCGCCGGGCGCCGTCGAAGGTCTCGACGACACGGATCACGAAGCGGCCGTCGGCGGGCACCGCCGCGTCGAACTCCATCCAGCCGCCCGGGTAGGACGCGTGGGTGTAGCGGCGGGTCAGACCGGCCTCGGTGCTGGTGCCCGAGTGCTCGGACGCCGTCAGGCGGTGCGCGGACTCCGACGCGTTGTCGCCCAGGTCGATGTGGTCGACCGGGTTCGCGGGCGGGGTGGGCAGGGTGACGCCGATCGTGCCGGTCGCCTGCTCGGCCTCCGTCGGGCCGGTGGCCGCGGTGACGGTGGCCGCCCGCTGGACGACGGTGAGCGGCACCGTGACGGCCGTCTCGACGGTCGCCTCCTGCCCCGGGTCCAGGCGGTAGCCGACCGGATCGGGCACCGGCCAGCCGTCGGGGAGGGCGAGGGTGAGGTCGCCGGTCTGGACCACGCCGGTGCGGTTGGTCAGCACGGTGCTGACGGTGGTCCGCCCGCCGGCGGCCGCCGGGTCGGGCGCGGCGGTGACGCTGCCGATGGCGACACCGGGGGCGACCAGCAGGCCCGCCGACACCGGGAGCGTCGCCGTTCCCTCGCCGTACTGGTAGGACACCGAGCCGGTGAGGTCGGCCGTGGCCGCGGGCGCGCCCGGCGGCACGGTGACGTCGTAGGCGTGCTCCAGGGTGCTCTTCGCCGCCGCCGTGGACGGGTGCGTGCCCGCGGGCTTCACCGTCCAGCCGTCGGGTGCCTTCAGGGTGGACTCGGCGCCGGTCAGCGGGCGTTCGCCCGTGTTGTCCAGCGCCACCTTCACCCGGACGACGTCGCCGGGGAGGATCTCACCGGCCGGCACGTCGAGGGCCGCGACGGCGCCGACGAGCCGCGAGGAGGCCCGGGAGAGGGTCCGGTCGATGTCCGCGAGCGCGCCGCGCAGTTCGCCTGCCGCCGCTGCGCCGATCGTCCCCTGTGCGGCGTACGTCCGGATCCAGCGGTCCAGGTCCGCCGCGGCCGCGAGCGCACCGTGCACCTTGACGGCGGTCTGGCGCTCGTCCGCGTCCTCGTCCCGCAGCCGCCACGCGGTCGCGAGGTCCCCCCGCATCACCCCGGCGCGCGCCTGGAGGTGGCGCTTGGCGTCCTCGCCCGCCCCGGGGACCTGCAGGGCGTCGACGGCGTCGGCGAACGAGGCCGCCCCCGCCCGGGCGGAGCCCAGGTCGCCGAGCACCGGGTCGACCGCGAACGTGTAGTGGCCCGAGCCGATCTCCAGCACCACGTCCTTGCCGCGCTGCCCGGCGTACTTCACGTCGTCGACGTCGCCGAGGGGCCGGCCGCCCTCGGTGACCGCCCAGCGGTTCGCCGCCGGGACGCGCACCTCGGCGGTGGTGTTCGCCGGCACGGTCACGTCCAGCGTCATCGGGCCGTCGGCCGTGCTCCACGCGCTCCGCACGGTGCCGTACGGGGTCTCGTGGCTGAAGTCGACGCGGTCGACCCCCTCGCCCGGCTCCGGGGCGATGAGGACCTTGCGGTAGCCGGGCTCGGCCGCCGAGACGCCCGCCATGGTCCGGTACATCCACTCGCCGACCGCGCCGTACGCGTAGTGGTTGAAGGAGTTCATCCCCACGTCGTTGAAGGACCCGTCGGGGTTGATGGAGTTCCACCGCTCCCAGACGGTGGTCGCGCCCTTGCCGATCTCGTAGCCCCAGGACGGGTAGTCCTCGTGCTGCAGCAGGCGGTACGCGATGTCGGAGCGGCCCGCCTCGGTGAGCGCCGGCAGCAGTCCGTCGACGCCGAGGAAGCCGGTCGACAGGTGGTAGTCGCGGCGCTCCAGGGTCTTCACGAACTTCCCGACGAGCGCGTCCCGGCGGTCGGCGGGGGCGAGGCCGTTGGTCAGGGTCAGGATGTACGACGTCTGGCTGTCGCCCTTCACGGTGCCGTCGGCCGCGACGAACGCCGCCTGGTACGCCGACCTGATCGCCTCGTAGCGCTGCTGGTACGCCGCCGCGTCCGCGTCCTTGCCGACGGCGGCCGCCATCTGCGCGAACTCACGGGTGCTCTTGGCGACGAACGCGGTGTCGATGACGTCGGCCGGGGTCGCGTCGTCGAGGTTGAGCCAGTCCAGATAGCCGCCGGCGGAGCGGATGTGGCCCGTGGAGTCGGCGTCGAGGAAGTCGACGTACCGCTTCATCATGTCGTAGTTCTCGCGGATGACGTCGGTGTCGCCGTACGCCTGCCACACCGTCCACGGCACGTGCACGCCGGCGTCCATCCAGCCCGCCGACTCGTAGCCGCCGTCGAAGCGGCCGGGGACCACGGGGGCGACGCCGGGCAGCGAGCCGTTCGTGCGCTGGGTGTCGCGCAGGTCCTGCAGCCACTTGGTGAGGAAGGACTGCGCGTCCATGTTGTAGACGGCGGTGCGGGCGAAGACGTTGATGTCGCCGGTCCAGCCCATGCGTTCGTCCCGCGCCGGGGTGTCGGTCGGGATGGACAGGAAGTTGCCGCGCATGCCCCAGACGATGTTGCTGTGCAGCTGGTCCACCAGACCGGAGCTGGTGTCGAGGCTGCTGGTGAGGTCGCCGTCGGTGCCGACGACCACGCCGGTGAGGTCCTCGGCCACGGGGGCCTCGTCGACGCCGGAGATCTCGACGTACCGGAACCCGTGGAAGGTGAACGACGGCTCGAACGTCTCCCGTTCACCGGTGGCGAAGGTGTAGTGGTCGGTCGCCTTCGCGCTGCGCAGGTTCGCGGTGTACAGCGTGCCGTCGGGGTTGAGCACCTCGCCGTGCCGGACGGTCACCGTGCGGCCGGGCGCGCCCTTCAGGGTCAGGCGTACGTGGCCGACCATGTTCTGGCCGAGGTCGTAGAGGTAGACGCCGGGGGTAGGCGAGGCGATCCGCTTCGCGGTCCGCAGCTCCTGGGTGACGCGTACGTCGACCGCGGTCTGCGGTTCGAGGACGGTGGTCGGCTCGTCGCGGACGGCCGCCGCGGTCCAGGCCGTGTCGTCGAAGCCGGGCTTGTCCCAGCCGGCGACCTGCTTCGCCACGCGGGCGTCGTAGTACTCGCCGTCGAGCAGGTCGGCCTCGCGGACCGGGCCGCCGGTGGTGGTCCACGTGTCGTCGCTGCGGATCACGGTGCTCGTGCCGTCGGTGAACTCGACGAGCATCTCGGCGATCACCGAGTTGTCCCGGCCGTAGACGTCGGTGCCGAACATCGCGACCTTGCCGCTGTACCAGCCCGGTGCGACCTCGGCGCCGAGCACGTTGGCACCCGCGCGGAGCTGCCGGGTCACGTCGTACGTCTGGTAGTCGACGCGCTTGTCGTACGCCGTCCAGCCGGGGGCGAGTTCGGCGCTGCCCACCCGCTCGCCGTTGAGCCGCAGTTCGTACACGCCGCGCGCCGACGCGTACACGCGGGCCCGCGCGATCTCCTTGCCGCCGAGGTCGAACTCCTTGCGCAGCAGCGGGACCGCCTCGTCGCGGCGCAGCCACGCCTCGCCGCCCGCGCTGTCGACGCGCAGGCCGTCGGCGGTGACGGTGCCGGACGCGAAGGTGCGGTCGCCGGCCGGGAAGCCGGTGTCGACGAGGACGGTGCCGTCCTCTCTGGTCACCTTGACGTCGCGGACCAGGCCGCGCTCCGCGCCGCTGGTGCGGAAGCCCATCGTGCCTGGGCCCTTGAACGTCGCGTCGGTGCGCCGGTCCAGCTGCGCGCCGTCGACGGTGGTGGTGATGGTGTCGCCGTCGACGCTGATCGCGTAGTCGTGCTCGGCCGCGAAGTCGAACCCGGCCGGGAACGGCGTCGCCGCCAGGACCGAGTAGCCGCCGTTGCGCTTCACATGCGGGCGCAGCGCGTTCGCGTCGTCGCTGATCTGCCACATGTAGGCGTTCTCGGTGTCCTGGCCGCGGAAGTAGACGCCGAGCGCGCCGCTGATGCCGGAGGCGGTGAACTCGACCGTGTAGTCGGTCCATTCGGCGCCGAGCTCCGGCGTGTCCGCCCCGATCCACTCGCCGGCCCACGGCCGGTCGCCGAGGCCGGTGCCGAACCGGGCCGGCTCGCTCCACGCGGAGGCGGTGCCCTGGTCGTCCCAGACCCGCACGGACCAGACGTAGTCGGTACGCGGCCGCAGCGCCGGTCCGCCGTAGCGGACGCCGACCGACTCGCGGGAGGTGACCTTGCCGCTGTCCCAGACGTCGGGGTCGGCGAGCCGGCCGGCCGAGGAGGCGACGCGTATCTCGTAGGCCCGCTGCGTGACGCCGCGGCGCTCGGAGTCGAGTTTCCAGCCGAGGGCCGGCGCGCTCAGCGGGATGCCGAGCGGGTCGTCGAGGGCGTTGGCCGTCAGATCGCCGACGCTCGTCGCGGGGGCGGAGGTGGTGGCGGGTGGACTCGCTGCTGTCGCCGTCGCGGGTGCCAACGCGACGAGGACTGATGCGGCGACCACGGCGGCGAGGTGCTGACGCACGGACGCTCCTTTGCGGGTTGTGAATCGCTTCAACCACACTGTGGGGCGCACAACACCGTCCTGGCAACGGTTTTGACAGGCCGATCTCCCAATGATTTGAATCGCTTCAACTGAAGGGCGCGCGCAGGTCGGAACCAGGCGGCTCGCGCCGTGTGAATCCGGGGGCTGCTACCGCGCTTCTCGGCGTTCCCGCCACTCGCGCTCGAACGGGAGCCGCCAGGCGTGCGGTCCGATCAGCTGGTGGATCGCGTTCGGCCCCCAGGTGCCGGGAGCGTAGGGCTTCACCGGCGGCGGGTCCTCGAGCAGCAGCGCCGAGCGGTCCCAGAGCGACTCGATGCCCTCGGCGGTGGTGAACAGCGTGTGGTCGCCGCGCATCGCGTCCAGGATCAGCCGCTCGTACGCCTCCAGCACGTCGCCCGCGGTGTCGGTCTCCTGGGTGGAGAACTGCATCGACAGCTTCTCCAGCCGCATGCCGGGGCCGGGCCGCTTGCCGTAGAAGGACAGCGACACCCGGGAGGAGTCGGCCAGGTCGAAGGTGAGGTGGTCGGGCCCCTGGGCGCCGACGCCCGAGCCGGCCGGGAACATCGTCTTCGGCGCTTCCTTGAAGGCGATGGAGATGATCCGCATCCCCTCGGCCATCTTCTTGCCCGTACGCAGATAGAACGGCACGCCGGCCCAGCGCCAGTTGTCGATCCCGACCTTCATCGCGATGAACGTCTCGGTGTCGGAGTCCCGCGCGACGCCCTCCTCGGCCCGGTAGCCGCTGTACTGTCCGCGCACCACGTGCTCGGGGCGGACCGGCAGCATCGAGCGGAAGACCTTGTTCTTCTCCTCGCTGATCGCGCGGGGTTCCAGCGCGGTCGGCGGTTCCATCGCGACGAACGCCAGCACCTGCAGGACGTGCGTCACCACCATGTCCTTGAAGGCGCCGGTCGGTTCGTAG
This sequence comes from Streptomyces sp. NPDC051940, assembly GCF_040680895.1. Classification (NCBI taxonomy): domain Bacteria; kingdom Bacillati; phylum Actinomycetota; class Actinomycetes; order Kitasatosporales; family Streptomycetaceae; genus Streptomyces; species Streptomyces sp. NPDC051940. Next base: position 136,885 of record NZ_JBFAXR010000005.1, read on the forward strand.
AAGGTGGAGCGCTGGTCGAGGCCGAGCGACTCCGGGATGTCGATCTGCACGTGGTCGATGAAGTTGCGGTTCCAGATCGGCTCGAACAGGCCGTTCGCGAACCGGAAGGCGAGGATGTTCTGGGCCGCCTCCTTGCCGAGGAAGTGGTCGATCCGGAAGATCTGCGACTCGTCGAACGTCTCGTGCACGAAGCCGTTCAGCTCCACCGCGCTGGCCAGATCGTGGCCGAAGGGCTTCTCCATCACCACCCGGGCCCGCTCGACCAGGTCCGCGTCGCGCAGCATCGTGATCACCGCCCGGGCCGCCCGCGGCGGCACCGACAGATAGTGCAGCCGCCGTACGTCGGGACCGAGCGCCTTCTCGGCGGACTTCACCGCCGTGGCGAGCGCCTCCGGTCCGGCGCTGCTGGAGACGTACTCGAGCCGGTCGGCGAACTGCGCCCACTGCTCGTCGCTGATCCCGCGCATGCCGAACGTCTCGACGGCCTGACGCGCCCTGGCCCGGAACTCCTCGGTCGTCAGCTCGTCCGTCGCCGTACCGACGATCCGCACGTCCGGCGCGAACCGGGACTGCTGCAGATAGGCGAGCCCGGGCAGGAGTTTGCGCTTGGCGAGATCCCCGGTCGCGCCGAACAGCACGATCACGTGCGGGGCCAGCGGCTCGGGTGCGTGCCGCGGCCCGCGGGGCGGCTCTGCCGGATACGCGATGGTCTGCGGACGCGAGTCAGCCATGCCCGCCAGTCTAGGCATGGGCCCGCCGTCTTACGCCAGGTATCGCGCGGCACGGCCTGACAGTCGGGGCTCCGGGGCTCCCGGCCTACTTGGCCGCCCAGAGGCCGCGGACGTGGCGGATGTGGCGGGTCATGACCTCGCGCACCGCCGCCTCGTCGCCGGACAGCAGCGCGTCCAGGATCTCCAGGTGCTCCTCGGCCGAGGCCAGCAGCCGGCCCTCCTCGACGAGCGAGGTGAGCCCGTACAGCCGGGCGCGCTTGCGCAGGTCGCGGACGGTCTCGACCAGATGGGTGTTGCCGGCCAGGGCGAGCAGGCCGAGGTGGAACCGGGTGTCGGCCTCGACGTAGGCGACGAGATCGCCGGCCGCGGCGGCCTCGACGATCTCCTGGGCCACCGGCCGCAGCGCCTCCAGGGAGTCCCGGCCGGCGGTCCTGGCCAGCTCCACCACGGTGGGGATCTCGATGAGCGCGCGGATGTGGGTGTACTCGTCGAGCTGCTTCTCGGAGACCGCGGTCACCCGGAAGCCCTTGTTCGGAACCGTGTCGACGAGCCCCTCCTTGACCAGGTCCAGCATCGCCTCGCGCACCGGCGTGGCCGAGACGCCGAAGCGCGCGGCGAGGGTCGGCGCCGAGTACACCTCGCCGGGGAGCAGCTCCCCGGCGATCAGCGCGGCCCGCAGGGCGTCGGCGACCCGCTCCCGGTAGCTGCGCTTCCGGCCCCCCAGGGCGGGCAGGGCCGGCGCCCCGGCGGGCGGGCTGGGCTGGGCGGCGGCCATGGGCTGTCTCCTCGTACGGCACGTGGGCAGTGGGGGGTGCACGCGCCGGCTGGGCGTCGCGTATGCAATGTCACGCACCACCAGTATCTACGCCGTGGGCACCATCGTCACAGTCCGGGTGCGGGTGTAGAAGTCCATGGCCGCCTTGCCCTGCTCCCGGGGGCCGTGGCTGGACGCCTTGTCGCCGCCGAAGGGGAGGTGGAAGTCGACGCCGGTGGTGGGGGCGTTGACCTTGACCATGCCGGTGGCGAGCCGGTCGGCGCAGCGCAGGGCGGTGTCCAGGTCGGCGGTGTGCACGGAGGAGACCAGTCCGTGGGCGACGGAGTCGGCGCGGGCGAGCGCGGTGTCGAGGTCGGGCGCCGGGATGAGCGCGGCGATCGGGCCGAAGACCTCGTCGGTGGCCAGGACGTGGTCGTCGGGCAGAGCGTCGGCCAGGGTCGGTGCGGCGTACCAGCCGTCGAGGCCGGCCGGCGCCGCTCCCCCGGTCAGCACGCGTCCGCCGGAAGCCGCGGAGAGGACGGCGTCGCGGGCGGCGGCGGAGATCAGCGGGCCGCAGACGGTGGCCGGGTCCCCGGGATCGCCGGTGCCGAGGGCCTCGAGCGCCGCGACGAGGGCGTCGCGCAGCGGGGCGGGGTCGCCGACCACGAAGACCCGTTTGGTGGCGGTGCACTTCTGGCCCGCGAACCCGGCGATGGCACCGGCCAGCTGGGCCGCGGTGGCCGCCACGTCGGCGTCGGGCAGCACGATGGCCGCGTTCTGCCCGCCCATCTCGGCCTGTACGGGGACGCCCCGCACGGTGGCCACCTGCACGACGGCCCTGCCGACGGCGGTGGAGCCGGTGAAGGAGACGACGTCGGCGCTGTCGACGAGGGCGGCGCCCTCCTCGGCTCCGCCCGGCACCACGGTGAACACGCCGTCGGGCAGGACGCCTTCGAGGAGTTCGGCGAGCCGCAGCGCGCAGGCGGTGGCGGGCGGCGCGGGCTTGACCACCACCGCGTTGCCGGCGGCGAGGGCGGGCGCGGCCTTCCAGACCGGGATGGCGAGGGGGAAGTTCCACGGCGTGATGAGGCCGGCCACGCCGTACGGGGCCCGCCGGGTGAACAGCAGTCCGGCGCCGGCGGCGGGTTCGTGCACGGAGCCGACCGGGTCGTAGGGCTGCTGGGCGTAGTAGCGCAGGATCGCGACCGTACGGGCGACCTCGCCGCGCGCCTCGGCGAACGGCTTGCCGACCTCGCGGACGACGAGCGCGCCGAGCTCCTCGCCGGCCTGCTCGACGCGTGCGGCCGCCGCGTGCAGGGCGGCGGCCCGGCCCGCGGCCCCGCCCCGGGCCCACGGCCGGGAGGCGGCCCGGGCGCGCTCGACGGCCCCGGCCACGCCGAAGGCCCCGGCCCCGGGGATCTCGGTGAGGATCTCCGCGGGGCGGGCGGGGTTGTGACTGACGATGAGGGTCATGGGTACTCCAGGGGCCGGGGGTCCAGGGCAGGGACGAGGTGCGTGGCGCAGGCCCTAGAGGACGAAGCCGGCCGGGAAGGGATCGGTGGGGTCGAGCAGGTACTGGGCGGTGCCGGTGATCCAGGCGCGGCCGGTGAAGCTCGGCACGACCGCCGGGACGCCGGCGACCTCGGTGGTGCCCAGCAGCCGGCCGGTGAAGCGGGTGCCGATGAAGGACTCGTTCACGAACTCGGTGTCCAGGGGGAGTTCGCCGCGGGCGTGCAGCTGGGCCATCCGCGCGCTGGTGCCGGTGCCGCACGGGGAGCGGTCGAACCAGCCCGGGTGGATGGCCATCGCGTGCCGGGAGTGCCGGGCGGTGGCGCCGGGGGCGAGGAGCTGGACGTGGTGGCAGCCGCGGATGGACGGGTCCTCCGGGTGGACGGGCTCCGCCTCGGCGTTGATCGCGTCCATCAGGGAGAGACCGGCCCGCAGGATGTCGTCCTTGCGGGCCCGGTCGAAGGGCAGGCCGAACTGCTCCAGCGGGAGGACGGCGTAGAAGTTGCCGCCGTAGGCGAGGTCGTACGTCACCGTGCGCCCGTCGGCCAGCGTGACGGTGCGGTCGAGGGCGGCGGCGAAGGACGGCACGTTCCTGAGGGTGACGTGCCTGGCGGCGCCGTCCTCCACCGCGACCTCGGCGACAACGAGACCCGCCGGTGTGTCGAGCCGGATGGTGGTGACCGGCTCGACGACCTCCACCATCCCGGTCTCGACGAGCACGGTCGCCACCCCGATCGTGCCGTGCCCGCACATCGGCAGATAGCCGGAGACCTCGATGTAGACGACGCCCCAGTCGCAGTCGGGGCGGGTGGGCGGCTGCAGGATCGCGCCGCTCATCGCGGAGTGGCCGCGCGGTTCGTTCATCAGGAGCTGCTTGATGTCGTCGCGGTGCTCACGGAAGTACAGCCGCCGCTGGTTCATGGTGGCGCCGGGAATGGTCCCGATCCCGCCGGTGATCACACGGGTGGGCATGCCCTCGGTGTGCGAGTCGACGGCGTGCAGGACGAGTTTGCTGCGCATGGCACTCCTGGTGGAGGGGGCGGGTTCGGTTACGCCAGTCCGGCCGCGAGGGCCTTCTCGGTGGCGGCGCGGACGGCGGCCTCCTGCCCCGGCAGCAGCCGCACACGCGGCGGCCGGACGGGGCCGCCGTGGCGGCCGGCGATGTCCATGGAGAGCTTGATGGCCTGGACGAACTCCACCTGGGAGTCCCAGCGCAGCAGCGGGTGCAGCTGCTCGTACAGCCGCTTGGCGGTGTCCAGGTCCCCGCCGACCGCCGCCCGGTACAGCTCGACGCTCGACTTCGGCAGCGCGTTCGGGTAGCCGGCCACCCAGCCCTTGGCGCCGGCGATCGCCAGCTCCAGCAGGACGTCGTCGGAGCCGATCAGCAGATCGAGGTCCGGGGCGAGTTCGGCGATCCGGTAGGCGCGGCGGACGTCGCCGGAGAACTCCTTGACCGCGTGGATGTACCCCTCGGCGTGCAGCCGGGCCAGCAGCTCCGGCGTCAGGTCGACCTTGGTGTCGATCGGGTTGTTGTACGCCACCACCGGGATACCGGCTTTCGCGACCTCGGCGTAGTGGGCCATGACGGACCGCTCGTCGGCCCGGTAGGCGTTGGGCGGCAGCAGCATCACGGAGGCGCAGCCCGCGTCCCGGGCCTGCTCGGCCCAGCGGCGGGCCTCGGCGGAGCCGTAGGCGGCGACGCCGGGCATGACGCGGTCGCCGCCGATCGCGGCGACGGCGGTCTGCACGACCTTGGCGCGCTCCTCGGGGGTGAGCACCTGGTACTCGCCGAGGGAGCCGTTCGGTACGACGCCGTCGCAGCCGTTCTCAACCAGCCAGGCGCAGTGCTCGGCGTACGCGTCGTAAGCGACGGAGAGGTCGTCGGCGAGCGGGAGGGCGGTGGCGACGAGGACGCCGCGCCAGGGGTGGGTGCCGGTGTGCTCGGTGGTGGTCATCTGAGGTCTTCCGTTCTCTTGACAGGGTGTGGCGGTGCGCTGGTGGCCCGGCGCGAGCGGCGGCTGTCCGTCTGCTGGGCCCGGCCGGTCAGTCGCCGTCGGGCCCGGGTTCGAGGGCGGCCAGGACTCCGAGGGGTACGGGCCGGGCGAAGGGCCGCCGGGAGGGCGTGGGTTCGCACCCGGCGAGAGCCGCGACCGCGGGTCCGCACACCCGGCCCTGGCACCAGCCCATCCCGGCCCGCGTCAGCAGCTTCACGGACCGGGCGTCGACGGCGCCGAGTTCCGCGACGGCCTCGCGGATCTCTCCGCACGTGACCTCCTCGCAGCGGCAGACCACGGTGTCGTCGGTGACCTGCTCGGTCCAGTGGGCGGGCGGCGCGTAGGCGCTGTCGATCGCGGCGAAGAACGCGCGCAGCCGGGTCCTGGTCCGCGCGGCCGCCGCCCACGCGCGCGGATCGGGCGCGGTGCCGTGCAGCCGGGCCGCGGCCGACCGGCCCGCGATGTGCCCCTCGGCGAGGGAGAGCGCCGAGCCGCCGATGCCGGTGGCCTCGCCGGCCGCCCAGACGCCGGGGACGTCGGTGCGCTGCTCGTCGTCGACGTGGACGTCCGTGCCGTCGAGGCGGCAGTCCAGCGACTCGGCGAGGTCGGTGTGCGGGAGCATGCCGTGGCCGACGGCGAGCGTGTCGCAGGCGATGCGCCGCCCGGTCCCGGGCTGGACCCGGCCGTCGGAGCCGAGCGCGGCCACGGTGACCGCCTCCAGCCGCTCTTCGCCGTGCGCCTCGACGACGGTGTGGTGGACGAGGGTGCGCACCCGGTGCCGGAGCAGCCGGGCGGCGTACCGGGCGCCCTCGGCGACCTTGCCCGGCTGCGCCGCCAGGGCGGGGGTCCGCCGTACGAACGCCCTCGGGTCCGCGGACTCGACGAGCGCGGCCACCTCGACACCGGCCGCGGCGAGCCCGGCCGCGACGGGAAGGAGCAGCGGGCCGGTGCCGGCGACGACGGCGGTCCGCCCCGGTACGGCGAGGGAGCCCTTGAGCATGGCCTGCGCGCCGCCCGCGGTGACGACGCCGGGCAGGGTCCAGCCGGGGAAGGGCAGCACCGTCTCGTACCCGCCGGTGGCGAGCAGCACCCCGTCGGCCCGTACGGCGGCGGGCTCCTCCTGCCCGGGGCCGAGCAGCGCGTGCACGGTGAAGCCGCCGGTGTGCCGTTCGACGAACCAGACGTGATGGTCCGCCAAGTGGCTGACGGCACCAGCCTGTACGTGCGTGCGCAGGCCGTCCCGCAGCCGCTCCCAGGTGCGCCACTGGTGGTGCAGGGCCTGCGGGCGGCGGGCGCGCAGCCCGGCGGCCGGCCGGCGGTAGAACTGTCCGCCCGCCTCCGGGGCGGAGTCGATCAGCGTGACCCGTACGCCGTGGGCGGCGGCGGCGATGGCGGCGGCGAGCCCTGCCGGGCCCGCGCCGATCACGGCGAGATGCGGCCGGTCAGTCATCGTGGCCCGTCCCCTCCTGCGTACGGATCGCGTCGCCCGGGTGCACGGGCACCAGGCAGGCGCGCTGGTTCGGGCGGTCGTTGACGGTCACCAGGCAGTCGAAGCACACGCCGATACCGCAGAAGACGCCACGCGGACGCCCCGCACCGCGGGTGCCGCGCCACGAGACGACGCCGGCCGACCAGAGCGCGGCGGCGACGGTCTGGCCCGGCAGGGCCTCGATCTCCCGGCCGTCGAGGGTGACCGTGAACGCGGGGCCCGGCTGTGCGCCGGCGAGTTCCAGGGGGGATCTCACGCGGTCTCCTCCTCGTCGGTCGCGGTGGGGGCTTCGGTGCCGGCGGCGGCTTCGCCGCTGGCCGCTGCGAACCGGTCCGGCCGGAACGGCGCCAGGTCCAGGTCGGGCGCCTGCGCGGTCAGCGCCTGGGCGATCAGGTGGCCGGTGCCGGTGGCGAGTCCGATGCCCGCGCCCTCGTGGCCGCAGGCGTGATGCAGGCCCGGGACGCGCGGGTCGGGGCCGATCGCGGGCAGGTGGTCGGGCAGGTACGGGCGGAAGCCGAGGTAGGCGCGCATCGCGCGGACGTCCGCCAGGAACGGGAACAGCCGCGTGGCACCCGCCGCCAGCTCCCGTACCACCGGAAGCGAGAACGACCGGTCGAACCCGACCCGTTCCCGGCTCGCGCCGATCAGCACCGGCCCGGCGGCCGTCCCCTCCACGACCGGGGAGGTCTGCAGGGCCGCCGAGTCGCTGGCCACGTCGGCCACATAGCCGGCGGCGTACACCTTGTGCCGGACCAGGCGCGGCAGAGGTTCGGTGACCAGGACGAAGCCGCGCCGCGGGAGGACGGGAAGGGCGGCGCCCGCGAGGGCGGCCAGTTCGGCGCCCCAGGTGCCGGCCGCGTTGACGACCGCCGGGGCGTGGATGTCGCCCCGGTCCGTGCGGACACCCCGCACCGCGCCGTCCGGCCTGAGCAGTACGTCCGTCACGGTCCACCCGGTGAGCAGGCGCGCCCCGGAGGCCCGCGCCAGATGGGCGGCGGCCAGGGCGGGCATGACCTGGCAGTCCTGGGGGTAGCGCACGGCACCCGGAAGTCCCGGCGCGAGGCGGGGTTCGAGGTCGTACAGCGCGTCACCCGCGACGGTCTCGGCGACGACACCGGCGGCGCGCTGCCCGTCGGCGAACCGCTCCAGGGCGGCGAGCGAGGCAGGGGACTCGGCGACGACCAGGCCGCCCTTGGCCTCGTACTCGACGGCCTGCGCGAACTCCTCGGCGAGGTCCGCCCAGAGGCGGCCCGACAGCAGGGCGAGGTCGAGTTCGGGGCCGGGCTCCTTGTCCGAGACGAGCAGGTTGCCCTCGCCGGCACCGGTCGTCCCGCCGGCCACCGGTCCGCGGTCCACGAGGATCACGCCGAGGCCGGCCCGGGCCGCGTACAGGGCGCAGGCCGCGCCCACCATTCCGGCTCCGACGACCACGACGTCGCAGGTCAGTCCCTTGCTCACGTCAGTACTATGTCACATACTGCTGCTCGGGGGAACACCACCGCGCGAAGACCGACCGGACCGCGCGGGATGACACCACCGCACACCAGCCACCACCCACAGAAGAAGGTGTCCGACGTGGCCAAGGGCCGAAAGAACGGTCTCTACGCAGGAATCTCCGACGAGCTGTCCGCCCTCATGCGCACGGGCTGGGCCGACACGGAGCGCACGGACCTGGAGCCGGCGGAACAGGCGCCGCACGCGGCCCGCCGCCGCGCCGCGCTGTCCGCCCGCTTCCCGGGCGAACGGCTGGTCATACCCTCCGGCAACCTCAAGATCCGCTCCAACGACGACCCCTACCCGTTCCGCCCGTACTCCGGCTACGTCCATCTGACCGGCGACCAGGCCCGCGACGGCGCCCTGGTCCTGGAGCCCCGCCCGGGCGGCGGCCACGACGCGCACTGCTACCAGCTCCCGCGCGACAGCCGGGACACCGACGAGTTCTGGACCGGCTACACCGCCGAGCTGTGGATGGGCCGCCGCCCCACGCTCGCCGAGGCGGAGACCCTCCTCGGGCTGCCCTGCCGGGACGTCCGGACGATCACCGCGGACCTCGCCGGGTCCTCCGGCACACCCACCCGGATCGTCCGCGGCGTCGACGCGGCCCTGCAGGCGGCGCTCGACACCGACGAGGACCGGGACGCGGAGCTCGAGGCGGCCCTCTCCGACCTGCGGCTGGTCAAGGACGCCTGGGAGATCGGCGAGATGCGCCGCGCCGTGGACTCGACCGTCCGCGGTTTCACCGACGTCGTACGGGAGTTGTCCACGGCCGTCGCGACCTCGGAGCGGTGGCTCGAGGGCACCTTCTTCCGCCGGGCCCGCCTGGAGGGCAACGACGTCGGCTACGGCTCGATCTGCGCGGCCGGCGAGCACGCCACGATCATGCACTGGACCCGGAACGACGGCCCGGTGCGCCCCGGCGAACTCCTCCTGCTGGACGCGGGGGTCGAGACCGGCACGCTCTACACCGCCGACGTCACCCGCACCCTCCCGATCAGCGGCACCTTCTCCCCCGTCCAGCGCGAGGTGTACGACGCCGTGTACGCCGCGCAGGAGGCCGGCATGGCCGCCGTACGGCCCGGTGCGCCCTACCGCGACTTCCACGAGGCGGCCCAGCGGTCGATGGCCGAGCAGCTGGTGAAGTGGGGCTTCATCGAGGGGCCGGCGGACCGCGCCTACGAACTGGGCCTGCAGCGCCGGTTCACCATGGCGGGGACGGGCCACATGCTCGGACTCGACGTGCACGACTGCGCCAGGGCCCGGACCGAGGACTACGTCAACGGCGTCCTGGAGCCCGGCATGGTGCTCACCGTCGAACCGGGCCTGTACTTCCAGCCCGACGATCTGACCGTGCCGGCGGAGTTCCGCGGCATCGGCGTACGCATCGAGGACGACCTGCTGGTCACGGAAGAGGGCCACGAGAACCTGTCGGCGGGTCTGCCGCGCTCGGCCGACGAGGTCGAGGCGTGGATGCGGGAGTTCGCGGGCTGAGGCGCGCGGGGCACTCCCACCGGCCGGGGGGAGTGCCCCGTTCGGGCACGGATGCCGCCGAGTCGCCCCTGCCACCGCCACGGCATGCCCCGGGCCGTCTCCCGGAAGCGGTATATACAGGCGCAGAGGAGGCAACATGCCACAAAAACATCAGATCATCAGAGGCCGGCGCATCAGCCGGCGAGCCGTCACCGTCGTGGCCGCAGCGACAGCGCTGTTCCTGGCCCAGGGCACCGCGTCGGCAACCGTTCCGACCTTCGCCCCCCATGCCGAGTACGACACGGGTGCCAGCCCCGTGGCGGTGCGCGTGGCCGACTTCGACGAGGACGGACATCTCGACCAGGCCGTGAACAACCAGGCCGACAACACGGTGTCGATCCTGCTCGGCAACGGCGACGGGACCTTCGACGCCCCCGTCGACTACGGCGTCGGCAGCGTCCCCGACGGAATGGAGACCGCCGATTTCAACGAGGACGGACACGTCGACGTGGTCTCCGTCAACAGCGACGAGAACACGGTGTCCATCCTTCTGGGTAACGGCGACGGCACCTTCGCCACCCACGTCGACTACGGCGCGGGGACCTATGCGGTCAAGGTGGCGGCGGCCGACCTGGACAAGGACGGCCACGTCGACCTGGCCGTGACGAACGTCCTGGACTCCACCGTGTCCATCCTGCTCGGCAACGGCGACGGCACCTTCGACCCCCACGTCGACTACGGCACGGGAACCTGGCCCTACGCCATCACCACGGGCGACTTCGACAAGGACTCGAACCCCGATCTGGCCGTGACCAACGTCGGCGACAACACCGTGTCCGTCCTGCTGGGCAACGGCGACGGCACCTTCGCCACCAAGGTCGACCACGCCACAGGGGCTCAGCCCGGCCGGGTCGTCACGGACGACTTCGACGGGGACGCCGACCCCGACCTGGCGATCGCCAACCTGGAGGACGGCACGGCGTCGGTGCTGCTGGGCAACGGCGACGGGACCTTCGACCCGAAGGCCGACTACGCGACGGACGCCGGCCCCTTGTCGATGGAACGTGCGGACTTCGACGGGGACTCGGCCCTCGACCTGATCACCGCGAACGCGGCGGGCACCGTGTCGGTGCTGCCGGGCCAGGGTGACGGCACCTTCGGGTCCGCGGGCACGTACTACGTCGCCGCCTCCGCCTTCGCCGTGGCGGTGGGGGACTTCGACGAGGACACCCGCCCGGATGTGACGACCGCCGTGTACGAGGCGGACGGGGTGTCGGTCCTGCTCAACACCACTCAGTGAGTCCGGCGGGCGGTTCGACGCCGGCCGCTAGGCGACCGAGTGCGTGACCGTCCCGGTGTAGGTGCCCGCCACCGCGGTGGCGGGCACCGACACGTTCAGGGTCGGCTGCCAGGTCGCGGAGCTGGCGATGGTCAGCTGCGTGCTGTAACTGAAGGCGGTGCGGGAGGCGTCCAGCGGAACGCGGTTGTTCGCGGTGGGCTGGCCGGGAGTGAACGTTCCCGGGCCCGTCTTCGACACCACGGGACCCGACCAGTAGCTCATGTTGCCCGGTGCGATGGTCTCCATGGGAGAGCCGCTCCCCGTCCTGAAGCTGGTGGCCGAGACCGTGGCGGTCCAGGTCCGGTTGCCGACGCTGGTCACCTTCACCGACCCGAGTTTCACGGTCCCCGTCTGACCCGTCTGCACCGTCCCCAGGCTGCCCGCGACCGGCACGGTGATCACCGGGGGCGCCTGCACGGCCAGCGGGATGGCGAAGACCGGCGCGACCGTCATGGTCCGCACCCCCGCGGCCGCCTCCGGCGGAAGCACCAGACAGCTCGCAACCAGCACTCCTCCGGTCCCGGTCCGCAAAGAGAGACGGGGCCATGAGAGGGATCGTGATCCCACCCATGTTCCTTTCTGCTCGCCCGAATGTGGCCGTCCACATACTGGGTGACCAGAGGATTCCCGGGTGTGCTTGGGCGCCCGTGCCCGTCCGGGTTCACCCGTTCGGCGAGGAGGGCACCTGCGGCGGGGGGTTCGGGGCGGTGCGCCCGCGCCGGCGCCTGAGGAGGAGCAGCACGACGCCGCTCACGGCCACCACACCCGCCCCGGCGTACCAGTACGGGCGGTTCGACGAGCCGATGATCCACCCGACGGAGGAGCCGCCGGGTGCCGGGAAGGTCAGACGCGCGGCGAGGCTGTGCCGCACCATTCCGCTCTCCAGCTCCAGCCGCGCGGTCCAGGGGCCGGCGGGCAGGCTCCCGTTGAGGCCGTCGACGCTGACGGTGCCCGAGCCGCCCGGTGGCAGCGTCGTTCCCTCGGTGACCGCGTGCGCCCCCGCGTCCAGCCCGCCGGGGCCGTCCGCGAGGTGGAGCTTGCCCCTGAGGTCCAGGGCGCGCTTGCCCGTGTTGCGGACGTGGGCGAGGACGCTGGGCCGGCCGTCCTTGCCGCGGACCGCGACGATCTTGCTGATCCGGAAGTCCGCGTACTCGCCGCTGTTGCTGATGTCCAGGTACACCCGCGTCCCCACGCGCATGACCGACCCGATGTTGTGCTGCCGGTCGGGCGGCGCTCCGCTCTCGGCCCACACCACCGCGTAGCGCTCACCGGGGGTCGCCGTGTCCGGCACCCGGATCGTGACCTCCGCCTCGGCCTTCTCCTGCGGTCCGAGGTCGAGGACGGCCGGCTCGACGCTGGTCCACCGGGTCAGTTCGTTGGGCGTCCGGCCCTCGGCGAAGGCGAACTGGTTCTCCGTGATCGCCGCCGCGGCCGGGTAGAGCCTCACCTGACGCCCGGTGTCGCTGTTGTTGGCCACCTCGAACCGCCGCTCGATGACGGTGCCCGGCTTCAGATGGTCGACGATGTACTTCAGCGCACGGGGGTCGTCACGGCGTACGACCGGAGCCTCGAGCAGGCGGAAACCCAGGAATCCGGGATCGGGCGCGCCGTTGGCCGGTGCGGCGTCGGCTGCGGGCGCTACCGGGAGCGCCAGTGCGAGCGCGGCGAGCGCGGCACCCGGCACGCGGAGCGACGGGGCTCTTCTGCGCATGGCACCGAACCCTCAGGAGACGGAGTGGGTGATGACGCCCGAGTAGTCACCGGACACGTTGCCCGCCGGCACCGCGACGCTGATCGACGGGTTCCAGGTGACCGAGTTGGCGCCGTCGCCGCTGGTCCGGGTGAAGGCGTTGCGCTGCGCGGCCAGGGTTCCCGCGGCCCCCGGAAGGTGCGGCGCATTGGTCGAGGACACGATGTTCCCCGGCGTGTACGTCACCAGGCCCCCCGAGATCGTCTCGGCCGCCGTGCCGCCGCCCGTACGGAAGGGGGTGCTCAGGACGACGGTGGCCGTCCAGGTGGTGCCCAGCTGCGAACGCGCATCGTTCACGGTGACGTTCCCGAGCGGGCCGGACGCCGTGCCACCGGGTCCGGCCGAGGTGAGGGACGCGCTGTCGGGCGCGCTGATGGCCATCCCCGACGTCGCGGTCACGGTGAACGTGGTGGTCGTGTCAGCCGCCTCCGCGCGCGGAGAGGTGGCCACGACGGCGCTGACCGCCACGGCGGAGGCAATCACAGCATTCCCGACACGCATGCTCGCTCCTCAAGAACGTGACTATTAGTACGCCCATACCTATCCAATCCGCCCGCCGGAGTCCGGACAGACGCCGGTTGGATCATGCTGTTGCAGTAGCCGGAGCACCCTGTTAGCCCTCACGGGTTGCGCGTCTCCCGCGGGTCGGGGGCACGACGCGGGCGCAGGGGGGCGGCCACCGGCCGCTGCCCTCCGGGGGCTACGCGTACCGCCCGCCGAGTCACTGCACCTGATCATCGAGGGCGCCCTGAAGGGCCAACGCGGCTCCACCTCCCGCAGCGCCTCCGGCAATGGACATCATGCGGGTGCTCGACGAGCTGCCGCACACGGCCGGCTACGACGCGGAACACTTCGCAAGCGAGCGCGTACAAGCAGCGATCGTGCAGTTGGCCGGAGGCAGCATCCACCGACTGCACGAGGCCGTCCGTCAGGCCACAACGGACTGGCGCGGCGTCAAGACCCTGTACGCAGACAGCACAGAGGAGACGTGCCTGCGCGCTGAGACCGAGGCTCCACCTCAAGATCCGCTTCCGCTGAGCGGCGAACGCCACGAGGGATCGTGCAACGGATCGGACTCGAAACGCTGAAGGAGACACTCCGCTGTTGCGTCAGCCGTGTCGGGTGGCGCTCCGGCAGAGATCAGTGCTGCGCAGATCCGCGCGGAGGCTTCCTCGGCGGGTGGGTGTTCCATGAGGGCGGGAAGAAGGAGCAGCAAGCGGGAGGCCTGGTCGTGCACGCCGTCCGCGCTCGCCTCCGGGGAGTCGACGATCTGGATCAGCTCCTGCCAGGTAAGACCGGGGCCTGACCAGTCGCCTTCGAGGGTGGCGAGGTCTCGCGGGGTCCCCCGGCCCTCGAGCGTGCGGAGGTGGTCGTGTCCCTTCTCGTGGTGTAGGGGATCAATCCTCGGTGGTGGCGGGTAGGGCTGCGGTGTCCGTGGTGGTGTAGACCGCGGCCATGCTCTC